>PFVA01000190.1:183-4212 GCA_002790365.1 Ignavibacteriales bacterium CG_4_9_14_3_um_filter_30_11 | reverse complement strand
TAATTTTCTTTTGTATAAGAAGAAAAGAATTGTAATAAATGGCTAATAATAATTAATTCAAATAGTACTTTAGATACTTTCCTGTCCATGAATTTTCATTTTTTGCAATTTCTTCAGGTGTGCCGGTTGCTACAATTTCACCGCCTTTTTCTCCGGCTTCAGGCCCTAAATCAATTACATGGTCAGCACATTTAATTACTTCCAGGTTGTGTTCTATAATTAATACTGAATTGCCTCTTTCTATTAATAAATTAAAACAATTCAACAATTTATCTATGTCATAAAAATGTAGACCTGTTGTTGGTTCATCAAATAAAAACAATGTATGTTTTTTGTCTTTTTGTTTGGAAAGATGTGCGGCTAGTTTTACTCTTTGTGCTTCCCCTCCGGAAAGTGTGTTAGATGGTTGACCTAATTTAATATAACCCAATCCCACCTCATCAAGCAGAACAATATATTTTAAGATCTTGGGTTCATCTTCAAAAAAGGTTACTGCTTCATTTACAGTCATGTCCAAAACATCTACAAGATTTTTGTCTCTGTATGTAATTTCCCTTATTTCATTTTTAAATCTTGTGCCTCCACATTCTTCACATGTAAGATAAATATCTGCAAGAAATTGCATTTCAACTTTTATAAATCCATCACCTGTACAAGTTTCACATCTGCCACCGGGAACATTAAAAGAAAAATAACCTGGCTTATATCCTTTTACTTTAGCCTGGTGAGTGTTAGAGAATAATTCCCTTATATGTTCAAATGCTTTAATATAACTTATGGGGTTTGATCTTGGTGATTTACCTATTGGTGACTGATCAACTATTTCTACTTCGTCAATAAATCGAGCACCTTCTATTTTATCGTATCCAATCGATTCACTTTGTGACAAACCCATTGATCTTCCTAAACCACTATACAACACATCATATATAAGGGAGCTTTTACCTGATCCGCTTACTCCAGTTACAACAACAAATTTATTTAAAGGGATATCAACATTTATATTTTTAAGATTATTTTCTCTCGCTCCAAAAATTTCAATGTTCTTAGTCTTTTTTTTATTTCTGTTTTTAGGGACAGGAATTTTTGATCTGCCTGAGAGATATTTCCCTGTTAATGAATTTTTATCTTTGAGAATTTCATCATAAGTACCCATTGCAATAATTTCACCTCCATATACACCTGCTTTGGGTCCCATATCAATAATAATGTCGGCTTCTTTTACCATTTCGGGGTCGTGTTCAACCACTAAAACAGTATTACCGATATCTCTTAAATTTTTTAAGATATTTATCAACCTTGCATTATCTCTAGGATGAAGGCCAATGCTTGGTTCATCTAATACATAGAGCGTCCCAACTAACGACGAGCCAAGTGAAGTTGCAAGATTTATTCTTTGTGTCTCGCCTCCAGATAAAGTACTGCTTAATCTATCAAGAGTTAAATAACCAATTCCTACATTATTTAAAAATGTAAGCCGTTTAATAATCTCATGTAAAATTCTATCGCCAATTTTATGATCGTATTCTGACAATTTTAATTCATTAAAGAAGATTAATGTTTTTTCTAGAGGAAGTTGAACAATTTCGTGAATGGATTTGTCTTTAACTTTAACCTGTAAGGCTTCTCTTCTTAATCTTGATCCTTTACAAGCTGAACAGAGTGTATAACCTCTATAACGACTTAGCAAAACCCTAATATGCATTTTATAAGATTTATGCTCTAACTTTTCAAAAAACTTATCGATCCCTACATATTTTCCAAATCCTCTTTTTATTAAACTTAACTGTGTTTCAGTTAATTCTTTAAACGGTTTGTTTAATGGGATTCCAAATTCTTTTGCACTTTGAACAAGATCTCTTAAATGCACACTAAATTTTGTAGACCTGAACGGAGCAATTGCACCTTCTGAAATACTAAGTTCAGGTATAGGAACAACCAAATTCATATCAATGCCAACAACTTTACTGAAGCCCTGGCAAACAGGACATGCGCCAAATGGATTATTAAATGAAAAAAATCTGGGTTCCGGTTCTTCGTATCTTATTCCGCAGCATTCATAAAATTTATTAAAATTTTGCTCTTCGTTTGTCTCGGCGTTTATTAAAGATAATCTGTTTTCTCCCTCTTTAAAAGTAACTTCAATTGAATCAAATAATTTTTCTCTTAGACTTTCTTTAGTAATTTTAAATCGATCAATAATTACTCTTAAATCTGATTTTGACTTGGGTGCATTATATGCTTCATTTAAGTCTAGAATATTTCCATTGTTATAAATTCTAAAGAAACCTCTTTTTTTAAGTGACTCTAATTCTTCATTTACACTTCTTCCTTCGTGGTCCCTCACAGGAAATGTCAAATAATATTTTCCACCTTCTTCCCTTTCGGTTAACCAATCAATTACCGTAGTAGTAGTATCCTTTTTTACTTCTTTTCCGCATTGAAAACATATAGTTTTACCTACTCTGGCAAATAGTAAACGAAGATAATCATAAACATCTGTGCTGGTTCCAACCGTAGAGCGGGAATTTTTACTCCCCTTTTTCTGTTCTATTGCAACTGCAGGACTTATACCCTGAATATATTCAACATCAGGTTTATTCATTCTTTCCAAAAATTGACGGGCATAGGATGAAAGGCTTTCAACATATCTGCGCTGACCTTCTGCATAAATTGTATCAAAAACTAGAGATGATTTTCCGCTTCCGCTTACTCCGGTAAAAACAATCAATTTATTTCGTGGTATTTCAAAAGAAAGGTTCTTAAGATTATGTTCTTTGGCACCCTTAATTATTATCTTTTTATTGTTTGTGTTGTTTTTTAATTTCATAAAATTACGAATAAGGTAAGTGAGAAAATTACAAATTTTTTTGCTAATGGATGTAATTATAGGATAAAAATAATCGCTTTTTTTAATATGAATATTGAGTTATTCTAAATTTTTATTATATTTTTAACTGAATTTGAATTACAGATCATTTTTCAAATAATTAAGGATTTGATAGATGAAAAAAATTAATAGAAAAAATTTTATTAAAACAGCAGCAATTTCTACTGCAGCAGTTAGTGCAGGTATTTTCACAGGCTGTTCAACTGAAAAGCACAATAAATCCGCAGTTGTAATTTCTAATAAACATTATGAATGGAAAATGGTAACAACCTGGCCTCCCCATTTTCCAATTTTAGGCGAATATGCAGATAAATTTGCAGAGTGGGTTGATACTATGTCACAAGGCAGATTAAAAATTCATGTATATGGAGGGAATGAATTAGTACCGCCATTGGAAACATTGGATGCAGTTTCATCAGGAGTAGCAGAGATAGGACACGGCGCCGCATATTACTGGGCAGGTAAAGCTCCGGCTGCACAGTTTTTTGGAAGCGTCCCGTTTGGAATGAATGCCGTGCAAGTAAATGCCTGGTTTGAATTTGGAGATGTTCTTGATATGTGGAAGGAGCTATATACAAATTTTAATGTAATTCCTTTTCCATGTGGAAATACAGGCGGACAAATGGGAGGATGGTTCAATAAAAAAATTAATTCAATAAGCGACATAAAAGGATTAAAAATAAGAATTCCCGGACTTGGCGGGAAAGTAATCACAAAAGCAGGAGGCTCTGCTGTACTCTCGCCTGCCGGTGAACTTTATACTGATCTTGAAAGAGGTATAATAGATGCATTGGAATGGATCGGTCCGTATCACGATTATTTAATGGGATTTAATAAAATTGCAAAATATTATTATTACCCTGGTTGGCATGAACCCGGTTCTGTTTTAGAACTTATTATAAATAAAAATGCTTTTGAAAAATTACCTGATGATTTAAAACAAATTATAAAAGCGGCAGCCGGAAGAGCAAATATATTAATGCTGGCCGAGTTTGAAGCAAAAAACACAGAATATTATTATAAAATTTTGAATGAAGGAAAAATTAAATTTTTGCAATTCCCAAAAGATGTTCTTTCTACTTTTAAAAAATTGAATGAAGAAGTTTTGGATGAAATTACTTCAAATGATGCTATGAGCA
>PFVA01000190.1:0-147 GCA_002790365.1 Ignavibacteriales bacterium CG_4_9_14_3_um_filter_30_11 | reverse complement strand
ATATATCTAAATGGTATGAAATTGCAGAAAGGAATTATGTTTAACCCAGATTTTCTATTGGAAAATCTGCCCTCCGGGCTGACAATTTGTAAGTAAATAAAGATCATATACTTAGTTATATAAAAATCTCGGAATTCGTTATTTGAG
>PFVA01000253.1 GCA_002790365.1 Ignavibacteriales bacterium CG_4_9_14_3_um_filter_30_11 | reverse complement strand
AACTTTTGGAAATTGTTTTTAACAAAAAAATTTATAAGCAAGTTATTTCTTTATTAATTAATTCTTTTAAGTCATCAATGTTTTTACAAGAATTTATATAGGGTGCTTTAATTAAAATTCTTATAGAGTTATGTTCTTTTATCAATATTGCCGGCAGGTTTATTTTTGTAATATTATATTTTTTTGACAGTTCATTTCTGTGTAGAAACTCCAGTGAATATTTAATGCTATGCAGGAATTCTTTCCACTCTTTTTTCATGCCGAATGAACCATGAGAAATTGAGCAAAGATTGCAGCTGTATGTATTGGATGAAAGTAATTTATGTGCGGTATCAGTTAATGTGTTAAAAAATCCGCTATCTGCATTGTATACAAATATTAAAATAGGGCTATTATTTTTCATACTTTTTATTACAAAGAAATAGAAAATTGATGAAATAAAATGTCCTGTTAAATACAATTGCTATAAATTATCAATAACTTTTTTAAGTTTTTCTCTTACTTAGTTTGCAATACTTCCTAAATCTTTGTTTTCAATTGCCTGCCTTGTAACGATTTTATTAAAACTATAACTCATATTTTCCCTTTTTATTTTTTATGATATGATACATTTACATTAAAAAAGTTTCAATTAATCCGAGTAATTCCTTTTTTTTTATGGAATAAGCATGTTAATGTTTTGTTAAATTACAAATATATATAACAGATAGCTTCACTCCTTTTAGTCGTTCGCAATGACAATTTTGATTTTTTATTCTTTGGCAACTGCCTTTATTTTAACTAGTCCTTTCTTTTTAAAATATAATTCAAATTCTGCTGAAGAATTTTTTTTGTAATCATTTTTTAAATTCATTACCATTACATGCAAACCGCCTGGTTTAAAATATATTTTTGTGTGTGGTTTTACTGCAACATATTCAATAGCTCGCATTCCTTTCAGTCTGTTTTTTTCAAATGTTTCATGTATTTGTACCATACCAGCAATATTTGATTTTACAGAAAAGAGTGTATCTGTTTGGTTTGTGTTATTATCAATAGTAAAATAAAGTGCTGTGTTCATCCCTTTAACGGCTGGGCGAAACCATTGGTTAGTAATATTAAAATCTCCTGCTGTGTTACAAGAGATCAATAATCCGAAAAAAAGTAAAAATAATTTTTTCATTGTTGCTTTATTTGTTTTATTGAATTGATAATTTCTTTTTTGTCTGCATTACTTCCATTAAAATTTAATCTTAATCTGTTTTGTTTATCTATCAAACTTATTCTATCTGTGTGAATAAAATAATATAAAGAATCGTTTTGGGGAGTAATTGTTGTATCGCCGGATAATGCATATACATTTAAATCTTTCAGTAAATTAAAAACCGTTTTCTTGTCTCCTGTTAAAAAATACCAGTTAGGTGATTTAATACCTCTGACTTCTGCATAATTTTTTAGCACAGAGGGTATATCTCTTTCGGGGTCAAAAGAAATTTCAACATATACTATGTTATCTATTTCTTCTTTATCAATTTGTTTATTTATAGAAATAATGTTCTGGGTTATAATCGGACAAATGTCAGGACAGTTAGTGTAAATGTACGATAGCACAACTGTTTTACCTTTTAAATCACTTGGAAAATTAAACTGCGTGCTGTCCTGAGTAATTAATTTATAATCGGTTCTGTTTAAATCTTTTATTACAGGTATTTCTTTTCCGCAACCGGAAAAGATTAAAGATATAAATACAAGAACATAAATTTTTTTAAAATCCATTAATTACTCAGTTAAAATTATGATATCAATCTTCCGCTTTCAATTTAAAATCCTTCATTACCCATTTTTTTGCAAACACTAAACCTATAGGGCTTATAATTGCAATAAGTCCGTAAATAAACCACATTGTTTCTGTGTTCATTTCTGCAGGTGAAACACCAAGCGGAACATATTTCATCAAGAACCAGCCTGAATAAAAACCTGTTAATACTTTTGTTAAAAACCAGGGGAACTGACCAACACCCATATACAGTCCGACTTTTCCTTTAGGTGCTACTTCAGCAATCCATTGCAAGAATCTCGGCTGCCACATTGATTCTCCTATTGTCATAACCAGAACATAAATTAAAAATAAATAAATGTTTGGACCAACTGTTAAGAGAAAAGTAGGTATTGCCATTACAAAAGTTCCGTAGATCATCATTTTATATACATTTGCTTTTGCAGTTAAACCGGCAACAATTGGGGCAAAAAGAAAAACTAAAATTGGGTTTATGTTTGAAAATATTTCAAAATATTCGCTTACAACAGAACCCTGAAAAGCGCGGTCTAAATAATAGGGAAGTGTAAGCCAATTGTGGGCAAACAATGTCTGCACAGGTATAAGCACAAAAATAAAAAATGTAAATCGTTTATCTCTGAAAGGATGGTATGGCCTTTTTCTTAAATATTCAAAAACTACAAGAGCGAACAAAATAATTGTAAGTGTAAAAAAGAAATCAATTGTTATTGATAAACCAAGAAATGAAAAATCGAAAATAAAGTTTAATGTGTTTTTAAATCCGAATCCCGACAGCAGAAAAAACCCAAGTGTTAAAATACTAAAGAAGATTACTTTTGTGTTATTAATTTTTTCTTCTGGTTTTACTTCGTCCTCTTTTTCTTCATTTTCGTTTGAAGCCTTCACGGCATCAACAGCATCTTTATCTGATTTTTTTGTAATTAGTACAAGTGTAATTACAAGAGCAATAAAAGTAATTATAACATAAACCCAGAATACTGCTGTTAAACCGTTTGGAGGAAATGTATCTTCAAAATGGGGGCGTGTTAGAGAAGAAATAAATCCTGAAAAGAAAGCACCCAAATTCATAAATCCGTAAATGGCCGCATAACCCATTGCCGCAGTTTTTGGTGTTGTGTATCTTTTAACTCCTGCATAAGCTGCCGGTTGATATAATCCGTAAGCAAGTAAAACAAAAAGAAGTCCGGTTGTCATAGTAAAAAACATTGGAGACCACAAACCATTCTGCATTCCAAAAGTACCTGAAATCCCAACAAGCACTCTACCCAAAAGTAAAACAAGAAATGAAATTATAAGTGATTTACGAACACCAAGTTTATCTGAAAGACCGCCAAGCACCAACATTGCAAAAGTTATACCGCCGGTTAAAAAACTGTAAATAAGCCCGGCCTGTGGATCGGTTAAACCAACATTTTCAGAATTAAATTTGCCGAGAATTGTGAGCACACCAAAATAAACAAGCCCCTCTAAAACATAGGGAACATTAACTCCCCACAATGCTTTGGGTGCTTTAACAAATGCTATTGAAGTTTCTTTGAGTTCTTTAAATGCGTCTTTAATTACTTTGGAAAAAGATTTTTTTACTTTCGGGGTTTTATCTTCGGATTTGATTTCCATTATTATTCCATTTGATAATTTTGAAAGATGAAATCAAAATTACAAACAAATAGAATAAATTGGAATTATTTTAATACGACAGATTACTTCCAAGCCATTTTTCTATTTCATTTACACTCATTCCTTTTCTGCGGTGGTAATCTAATATCTGATCTTTTCCCAACTTACCAACATTAAAGTACTTTGATTCAGGATGAGAAAAATAAATTCCGCAGACACTTGCAGCAGGATACATTGCCAAACTTTCTGTAAGTGTTATTCCTGTTTTTTCTGTTGCGTTCAACAAATTAAAAATGATAGGTTTTTCTGTGTGGTCAGGTTGCGCAGGGTAGCCTGGTGCCGGACGAATACCAATATATTTTTCTTTTATTTTTTCTTCACTAGTTAGATTTTCGTTGGGCGAATAACCCCAAAATTCTTTTCTTATTTTTTCGTGAAGAAGTTCGGCAAACGCTTCCACAAGTCTGTCGGCTATTGCTTTTGCCATAATGCTGTTGTAATCATCCTGATCTTCTTCAAATTTCTTAACTGTTTTTTCCAAACCTATTCCCGTAGTTACTGCAAATGCACCGATGTAATCATTGGTTTCTGTTTCTTTTGGTAAAATAAAATCAGCAAGAGCAATGTTTGGTTCACCTTTAGATTTTTTACTTTGTTGTCTTAAAGTGTGAAAAGTACTTAATACACCACCTTTGTTTTCGTCAGTATAAATTTCTATATCATCATCTACAGAATTTGCCGTATAAAGACCAAACACTCCGTTTGCTGTTAGTAATTTATTCGATATAATTTCATCAAGAAGTTTGTTGGCATCATTAAATAATTTTTTTGCTTCATTACCGTATGTTTTGCTTTCAAATATTTCT
>PFVA01000235.1 GCA_002790365.1 Ignavibacteriales bacterium CG_4_9_14_3_um_filter_30_11 | reverse complement strand
GTTTAACTACTGCAGCTACAAATGGTTTTGCTGAAGTAGTATTAGGGGCTGCAATTGCTATACCTGTAGCAGTTGCTTTTTTTGGATTAAACGCTACCCAGGAATTTGCAAAAGGCGGTGCTTTCGATTTAGGCTTTGTCTCAATGCCACTTATTTTTCAAAGAATTCCTTTAGGCCAATTTTTTGGATTTCTTTGGTTCTTACTTTTATTCTTTGCAGGTATTACTTCATCTGTAGCAATGGGCCAACCGGTAATAGCTTTTTTAGAAGATGAATTTGGATTAAGCAGGAAAAAAGCAGTAGGCGTACTTGCTGTAATCGTATTAATAGCAGTTCAATTTGTTGTCTTTTATCAAAAATACGGTTTCTTAAATGAAATGGATTACTGGGCAGGAACTTTTGGACTTGTAGTATTTGCACTTATTGAAACAGTATTATTTATGTGGGTATTTGGTGCAGATAAAGCGTGGAAAGAAATGAATGAAGGAGGAGATTTTCAAATTCCAAGAGTCTTTTATTTTTTAATGAAATATATAACACCTGTTGTTTTGTTTGTACTTATGATTTGGTGGTTTATAGAAAGTGCTATTCCTACTCTTCTGTTAGAAGGAGTTAATGAAGTAGATAAACCATATTATTGGGGATCAAGAGCATTAATGGTAGTAATATTTATTAGCTTAATTTTATTAGTCAGAAAAGCTTGGCAGAAAAGCCAAAAGAAGGAAAATTGAATTAATTTCTTGTAATGTATTTAAAAAAATAAAGGATTTTTAATATGGGATTAACAACCGGTGGTATAATTTTTTTATCTTGTGCCTGGGGTGGAATGACAATACTTACTATTTATTGTTTCCTTAAAGTTATTAAATCAGAGAAGAAACAGACACAAAAGAAATAAAAAGTAGAAATCTAATTCCCGCGCAAGCGGGAATCTATTATTTTAAATTTTTATAGATTCACGCCAATAACAAATTAAAATCTTTTGGACAACATTTATAATTTATTATATTACCTACAATACTTTTAACTTGGCAAATTTAAGCATTAGCTGTTTTACATTATTCCCTTCAAAATGGACAGTTGCTTTTAATGTATCACCTGCCCCAACTACATCAGTAACTTTACCAAGACCAAATTTTTCATGCATTACCCTGCTGCCTGCTGTTAATGCTAAATTATCCTGATTAAAATCTTCGTAGTCCATCTTTTCAAAATATTCATAGTAAACTTGTTTCTTAGTTTTTCTTACATTTTTCTTTCCTAACCCACCATCCAATTCACTAATCATATTTTTATCAATTTCATCAATAAATCTGGAACGACTTTGATATGCAACTTCTCCAAATCTATAACGGGAACGGGAATGTGAGACATAAACTTTTTGTTGAGCTCTGGTTACTGCAACATAAAACAATCTTCTTTCCTCTTCTACAGTTGCATCAGAATTAAATCTGTTTGCAAGGGGAAAAATTTCTTCTTCACAACCTGATACAAATACAATTGGAAATTCAAGTCCTTTTGCTGCATGAATAGTCATCAAAGTAACTGAATTTTTTTCATCCGCATAAGAATCTATTCCTGCAATTAAAGATACTTCTTCCAAGAAATCTTCCAATGTAGATTTTTTATTATTATCAGAAAATTCATTCAATGCTGAGAGTAATTCATTAATGTTTTCCCATCTTGAAATAGAATCAGGTGTGTTTTGAGATTTTAGACTGCGTAAAACTCCCAGTTCATCAACAAGAGCTCTGGTTAGTTCTCCTAATGAAAGTTTATCTTTTAAATCAATATATTTATCCAATAATACTCTAAAACCCTTAACATTTTTTTGAATTCTTTCTTTAATATCAATTACTTCAAAAATTCTTGCCATAGTTCTGAATATTGTCAGATCGTGTTTTCTTGCAAAAGCAACCATTCTAGTAATTGTTGTAGAACCAATCCCTCTTTGAGGAAAATTCATAATTCGTAGTAAACTTTCTTCATCATTTTGATTTGATAGAACTCTTAGATATGCAATTAAGTCTTTAATTTCTTTTCTTTTGTAGAATTCTATTCCACCAACAATTTTATAAGGTATTTTTTCTCTCCTAAAAATATCTTCAAGTGCTCTTGATTGTGCGTTTGTTCTATAAAGAATAGCAAAATCTTTATGTGAAAGTTTTTTCTTTGAAATATCTTTCTGAATACATTTTGCTATTTGAAATGCTTCATCTTTTTCATCAGAGCATTTTAATAAAACTAATTTATCGCCATCATTATTTTCAGTCCAAAGTGTTTTTAGTATTTGATTTTTATTGTTCTTAATAACAGAATCAGCAGCGCCTAAGATGCTTTTTGTTGATCTGTAATTTTGTTCGAGTTTAAATATCTTACATTTTGAATAATACTTTTCAAAATCTAACATATTAGTTATAGTTGCACCTCTCCAGCTGTAAATGCTTTGAGCATCATCACCAACCACACAAATTTTCCCTGTTTTATTAACAAGTAATTTTAATAAAGTATATTGTGCAACATTAGTATCCTGAAATTCATCTACTAATACATATTCAAATTGCTTTTTATATTTTTGAAGAATTCTATTATCACCTAAGAATAATTCTATAGGTTTTAATAACAAATCTTCAAAATCCATTGCATTATTTATTTTTAGTCTTTTCTGATATTCATCATAAACATCGGCAATTTTTTTATCTGTGGGTGATTTAGCATGCTTCTCTCTAAATTCCTCAGGCATAATCATTAGGTTTTTCATTACACTAATTTTATGCTTTATAGATTTTGAAGAAAGTTCATTTATATCAATTCCTAAATTTGTAAGAATGTTAGAGACTAATGAAACTGAGTCCTCAGAGTCATAAATTGAAAAATTTTGTTTATAATTTAAATTTTCAGCTTCTGTTCTTAATATTCTTGCAAGAATAGAGTGAAATGTACCCATCCAGATTGAATTTGCCTTAGCTCCAACCAATTCTTTAATTCTATCCTTCATTTCATTTGCAGCTTTATTTGTAAAAGTTAAAGCTAAAATTGAGTCTGGAGAAGTTCCATTTTTGATTAGATAAGCAATTTTATAGGTTAAAACTCTAGTTTTACCTGAACCGGCTCCGGCAACAATCATTGAAGCACTGCTATTGTATTCAACAGCCTCTGTTTGGATTTGATTAAGAGATTTTAGATTCATTTTAATAACTGTAAATTTTGAAAGGACAAATATAATACTTTATAATTACATTATAAAGTTAAAAAATGCGTATTAAAAGAAATTTTCGACTAAAACGAGCTAAAATTTACCTTTGTATTAACCTAAAAAATTCATTGGAAATGAATTTTTTGCCGAAGGCCGCTATATAAAATGTTTTTATAAAACATTTTATATAGCGGGGTTAACCCCTAGCAATTTGTAAGAAAAACATATTACTCAAATAACAAATTCCGAGATTTTTATATAACTAAGTATATGATCTTTATTTACTTACAAATTGTCGGCCCGGAGGGCAGATTTTCCAATGGAAAATCTG
The DNA here is from genome assembly GCA_002790365.1 of Ignavibacteriales bacterium CG_4_9_14_3_um_filter_30_11. GTDB lineage: Bacteria > Bacteroidota > Ignavibacteria > Ignavibacteriales > Ignavibacteriaceae. The sequence continues at coordinate 683 of PFVA01000235.1, read as the reverse complement.
GGTTAATTTTTATCTTTAAAAGAATTATCTTTAAGAAGTAGATTATTTTATTGATAAATAAAAGGTAAAAAGACTATGATAAATCATAAAATTGAAAAAATGTTAAATAAACAGCTAAATGATGAGCTTTATTCTTCATATTACTATTTAGCAATGTCTGCTTATTTTGAGAATAACGCTTTTGAAGGATTTGCAAAATGGATGAGAATGCAGTCAGATGAAGAAAGAGTACATGCAATGAAAATTTATGATTTTATACATCAAGTTGGTGGAAAAGTAAAATTGACTACAATAAAAACTCCACAAACCGAATGGGCAAACCCAATTGCTGTATTTAAAGATACTTACAAACACGAATGTGAAGTAACAAAATCAATTAATACTATTGTAGATACGGCTCTAAATATTAAAGACCATGCTACTAATAATTTTATGCAATGGTTTATAAGCGAGCAGGTTGAAGAAGAAGCTACTACACAAAGGTTATTAGATCAATTAAAATTTATAGGTGCCGATAAAAAGGGATTGTTTATGTTAGACCGTGAAATAGGGCAGAGAACTGTTATTACTTAACAATCTATAGTTAATAATTAACTCATCTTACGCAAAAAGTGAGCAGTGAAAAGATGACATCTTTGCTTCCTGAATTGAATTCAAATAAAATGATAACTCTTTAACGAAAT
>PFVA01000184.1:314-4263 GCA_002790365.1 Ignavibacteriales bacterium CG_4_9_14_3_um_filter_30_11 | reverse complement strand
CAGCGTTAATTCCACCCTGTGCAGCAATAGAATGCGCTCTGCGTGCAGAATCGTGAAATGTGAATGCTTTTACTTTATAACCTAATTCACCTAAAGTTGCAGCAGCTGAAGCACCGGCTAATCCAGTGCCAACAACAATAATATCAAATTTTCTTTTGTTGGCTGGATTAACCACTTTCATACTGAATTTGTAGTTAGTCCATTTTTCTGAAAGTTTTCCTTCCGGTATTTTTGAATTTAATTTTATCATCCCTGACCTCCTAAAGAAATAAGATAAAAGTAGATTGGGATTGATGCAAAACCGATAGCAAATACTATTGCTAATAATGTTCCAATCTTTTTAACTAAAGGAGTATATTTTTTATGACTCCACCCGAACGATTGAAATGAGCTTTGAAATGCGTGGTTTATATGAAAACCAATAAATATCATTATTACTAAATAAAATGCTGACCAAAATGGATTTTTAAATAAATCTTTAATTACAGCAAAATAATCTTCGCTTCCTTCCATACCAAAATTAAATTTGGTCCAAAGTGTGTATAAATGAATAACTAAAAAAACTAAAATTAGTATTCCAGTAATAAACATAGTTCTTGAATATAGTGTGCTGTTTTCTTTTCCTCCGTTAATGGCATATTTATCCGGATTGGCTTTCTTATTTTCAAACCATAATTTTATACCGCGATAAATGTGATAAAGGAAGATTAAAGCTAAAACTACTTCAACAACTCTTATTAACGGCTTAATGGAATCTAATCTCATTACATTTTCATTAAAGAATTCCGGACCTCCGAACAGCATTAAATTATTAATAAGATGCACTATTAAAAAAAATATCAGTAAAATACCTGTAATTGCCATTACAAATTTTTTGCCGATAGATGAACCAAAGAACTGGTTTAACCGACTCATTAAATGACTCCTTTGATATCAGTATAATAAATTGTGAGTTTTTGGAATGAATAGAAATTTGGGGAATATTCTCTTTTAGAAGATAACTTGATCATATACAGTAGATTCTGCAATTTTAAGACCTATTCTAAATTATTAACTCATCTTACGCAAAAAGTGAGCAGTGAAAAGATGACATCTTTGCTTCCTGAATTGAATTCAAATAAAATGATAACTCTTTAACAAAATAGAGACTTTATTTTCTTAATAAAAAGATATCATCTTTCAGCTTTGCGTAACATCAGTTATTAAGAATAATCGTTCTATATAAATTATCGAATATAAAATCTAAAATCAATTTGGGAATAACCAAATATATTTTGATTTCAAAAAAATATAATTTATCTTCGTTAAAGTTCTTTAACAATTTATGGTGTCCTGATAAATATCGGGAAGAATAGGGAAACCGGTGACCAAATATTAATATTTGGAATTCCGGTGCTGTCGCGCAACTGTAAGAAATTATTTTGTTTAACATTTGTCACTGATTTTTACTAAAAAAAATTGGGAAGGCATTAAACATTTACTTCGAGCCAGGAGACCTGCCATAAATATTTTTTATAATCAACCTTCGCGGGCGAGGTTCGGTTAATGAGGGAACATAAGTTCTCACATTTCTATTTTCTCCCCACGAAGTTACAACCTTTTAATTTTTATAGGAGTAACTTCAATGAAAATCTTAACTTATTTTTTTCTGGTTTCCTGCTGTATTTTTAATTTATCCGCACAGGATAATTCGAAGACAGATTCTGTTAAAACTTACCTGCTTAAAGAAATTGTAGTTTCCGCTACAAAAACAAATGCACCAAAATTCACAGTTGCAAGCTCCATTTCTATTATAGATTCTTCAGAAATTGCAAATTCCAATAAAACTACTGTAATGGAATTATTGCAAAATCAGTACGGAGTTTCTTTTACTTCCCAAGGTGGAAGAGGCAATTTATCGCAAATATATATAAGAGGTGGAAATCCCGGACATACTCTTATTCAGATAGATGGCATTGAAATGAATATGCCAAACGATCCAAATAATATTTTTGATTTTACTGACCTATCAACAGATAATATTGAAAGAGTTGAAATTTTAAGAGGACCGCAAAGCACACTTTATGGTGCAGATGCGCTTTCAGGTGTAATTAATATTATTTCAAAAAAAGGGAACGGAAAACCAAAATTTTCCTTTTTAACTGAAGGTGGAACATATAATTCATATAAAGGGATGATGAATATTTCAGGAAGCAATAATAGTTTTAATTATTCAGTTTCACTAAGCAGAGAAAAAACAAATGGTTTTTCTTCGGCTGATTTAAAATTCGGGAACACAGAAAAAGATGCTTCAGCAAGATACAATATTAATTCAAGATTGGGTTTATCAGTTTCTAAAAATTTCAGCTTAAATTTATTCACACTTTTTACAAAAGCAGAAACAAACTTTGATCAATTTGGAGGAAATTTTGGAGACGATCCTACATATATCTATAATCTAGAACAAGGTGCTTATAAACTTGAAGGGGATTTATCTCTGCTCGATGGATTATGGTCGCAAGAATTTGGTGTTTCATTTATAAAAAATTTGAGAAAGTATAAATTTGATCCTTCATCTTTTAATCCTGCTTCTTCAAGAAGTTTATATGATGGAAGAAAAATTAAAATTGAATGGCAGAATAATTTTCAATTTACTAATAATTTATTTACACTCGGCATGGAAACTGAACAGGAAATGGCAAACTCAGATTATCTGTGGTATAACAACAGTTTTGCATTCAGCAGTATTCTGCCTGAAAGTAAAATGAGAACTACCGGTATTTATTTACAAGATCAGATTAATTTTGAAAATAAAATATATGCTTCTGTTGGAATAAGGTATGACAATCACGAAAAATTTGGATCTGTAGTTACATACAGAATAGCTCCGGCATTTATATTTTGGAAAACATCAACTAAAATTAAATTTACATATGGTACAGGTTTTAAAGCACCTTCTTTATTTAATTTATTTGACCCTACATTCGGTAATCAAAATTTAAAACCTGAAAAGAGTAAAGGCTGGGATATTGGCATAGAACAATATCTGTTAAATTCAGATCTACTTGTGGGCGTTACTTATTTTTCCAATACATTTGATAATTTATTCGGAACGGACAGTCATTTTAAAACTATAAATATTGGTAAAGCTGAAACTAACGGAGCAGAATTTTATTTAACTTACAGATACGGAAACAAATTAAAATTAAATCTTAATTACACATACACTAATGCTAAAAATAAAGATGTAAATTCTCCCGAATTTGAAATGGAATTGTTAAGAAGACCCCAACACAAAGCAACTTTATCTGCTGACTACAAATTAAATTCTATTTTTAATATTTATTCAGATATAAGTTATATTGACATAAGAATAGACAAAAATTTTTCTTTATTCCCTAGTCAAAGAGTATTACTTGGATCATATATTTTAGCTAATTTATCAGTAAATGTAAAAGTATTTAGTAACTTAATTATTTTCGGAAAATTAAATAATATATTCAATTCAGATTATGAAGAAGTATTTGGATATGGAACAGCTAAAAGAGCGGTATATTTTGGGTTAAAATTTAATTTATAAAAAGTTAATTATATCTTTGAATGCAATTACAATAATTTTTATATTATCTTTACACAATCGAACTAAAAGGAGTTAAAATGTTAGAAAAAGTATTTAGCAAAAGAAATTTAGTCTTATTAACTATTATAGTAGCTGCTGCGTTTACCAGACTAATTCCTCACTATCCTAATTTTACAGCAATTGGCGCTGTTGCATTATTTGGCGGTGCATATTTTGATAAAAAATACTTATCATTTGCAGTACCTTTTATTGCTTTGTTTACAACCGATTTAATTTTAGGACTACATGCAACAATGTGGGCAGTCTATTTAAGTTTTGCGCTAATAGTAATGATTGGATTTAATTTGAAAGGACAACTCAAGATTGCTAAATTAGGATTGTCAGCGGTTT
>PFVA01000184.1:0-305 GCA_002790365.1 Ignavibacteriales bacterium CG_4_9_14_3_um_filter_30_11 | reverse complement strand
TATTTTTCTTTATTATAACAAATTTTGCAGTTTGGCTTTCATCTCCCTTTTATCCCCAAACATTTGCTGGTTTGCTTGAATCATATACAGCAGCGATCCCATTCTTCCAGTATAATTTAGTAGGTGATTTATTTTTTGTTGGTGTAATTTTTGGAATTTATGAATTTGTAAAACTAAAGTTTCCATCTTTAGTAAACGCATAATCAATATTTATCCCAGATTTTCCATTGGAAAATCTGCCCTTCGGGCCGACAATTTGTAAGTAAATAAAGATCATATACTTAGTTATATAAAAATCTCGGAAT
>PFVA01000033.1 GCA_002790365.1 Ignavibacteriales bacterium CG_4_9_14_3_um_filter_30_11 | reverse complement strand
TATTTTAGCTTCTCTTGATAAAGCACCAAAAGACATATCGGAAATAAAAATAGGCATTTCAAGAGTTAATGGTTTTTTAGCTTTTTTTCCAATTATTACTTTTGTATTAACTTCCACTTCATCAAGTAATGGTTTTTTTGCAAACTGAGCCGGGAGTATTTGAATATTTTCCCATTTTGGAAGTGTGTCTCTGTCAACACCCATTGCCGCAGAAGGTCCGTGTTGTCCGGTTTTAGTTAAGCCATTTTGAGCAAGTTGCTTAATATAATATCCGTATGGCTCCGTATTTTCAGGGTGAGTGTCAATATATTCACCCAAATACTCACCAGAATTAAAACGAGATGGCAATTTAATTTCAAATTCTTTTACCTCATCTTCGTCTATAAAAACAGATCCATTTTCAATAACGGATCTAAATTTGTGTAAAGTTTCATGAGGATTATACTCACTAATACCTGTGTCATATCTGTAATCCCAAAAATGTAAACCGCAGATTAAATTATTACCGTCAACATACCCATCACTTAATAATGCACCTCTGTGAAGGCATCTTCCGTATAAAACAGAAATGTTTTCACTATACTTAATTATTACCAAATCTGTGTTTAATGCTTTGGCGTGTGTGGGTGTCTTTTCTTTTAAAGAATTAATATCAGAAACCTTGATAGGCTTTTTAAACTTTTTCATTTTTTGTTTTTTATTAGAAAAGTTAATGAATTAAATTTAACAAAAACTTTATAGGTAAGCTATATAAATGATGTAAATTATCTGATATGTGACATAAATAAGCTAACGCTTATTTATTTGGTAAAAGATTAATAAAAACAGGTTTCGTAATCTTTAAACTTTCCATTTTCATAATTAAACTTAGCACTAAAGAATTTATCCTTACCGAGCCACCCCAGAAAAATTTTATCTCCATCCCAGAGATTTAAAGAAGTAAGTTTATCATTTGGTATCCATTCAAGTTTCCCTTCGGGTGAATCAATAATTTTTCCTGAATATTCTGTAATTGTAAAAATAAAGACATACCAATCTTCAACCCCATCAAAATCCGGAAATGTTATTATGCCTTTTAAAGTAGGATTTTTAACTATAAGGCCTGCTTCTTCTTTTAACTCCCTTATTGCACATTCTTCAGGCGTTTCTCCTTTTTCAAGTTTGCCTCCAAGTCCATTCCATTTACCTTCGTGATAATCATTTTCTTTTTTATTTCTGTAAAGCATTAAAGTTTTATTATTTTTTAAATCCTTTACATAACAGAGAGTTGCAAGTTTCATTTAATTATTTGAATTTATTCGGCAAGATGTTTTTCTGGTATGAGATAATATTTTACATAATCTTCAACACCATCTTCAAGAGAGTAAATATTATTTGTATGTCCTGCGGTTCTAATTTTATCAATATTTGCCTCAGTGTGATATTGATATTTATTTAAAAGATGCGGTGGCAATTCAATATAATCTATATTAACAGGTTTATTCATTGATCTAAAAAGTGCAGTAACAAGATCATTCCATGTTCTTGCTTTTCCTGATCCAACATTAAACAATCCGTTTTTATTTCTATTTGATAAAAAATGAAGAGTCATATCAACAGCATCTTTAACATAAATAAAATCACGCAATTGTTCACCGTCTTTATAGTTAGCATTCATTGACTTGAATAGTTTTACTTTTCCTGTATCTCTAATTTGTTCGAATGCTTTATGAACAACACTTCGCATATCACCTTTGTGATATTCGTTTGGTCCGTAAACATTAAAATATTTTAAACCCACAATACTGCTAAAAATATTTTCATTTAATGCCCAACAATCAAACAATGATTTTGAATACCCATACATATTTAACGGTCTTAATTGCATGCATTTTGTTTCATCATCATTGAATCCAAAAGATCCGTCACCATAAGTAGCTGCAGAAGAGGCATAAATAAATCTTGCTTTATTTTTTAGCGAATATTTTGCCAGAGTTTTTGTGTATTGATAATTATTATTTAAAAGATTGTCTGCATCTTTTTCAGTAGTTGAAGAGTTTGCACCGAGGTGAATTATTGAATCAATAAAATACTTATTACCCTCTTTTATATGTTTTATAAATTCATCTTTGTGAATAAAATCTACAAAATTAAGCCCGACTAAATTTTTCCATTTTTCATCTGTTCCTAACTCGTCAACAATAATAATATTATTGTATCCCTGTTGATTTAATTTCCACACAACAGCACTACCTATAAATCCTGCCCCACCTGTTACAACTATCATATATATAACCTTTTCAAAATTCTATCAATTTTAGAATAATGCAATTTAATTATATTTGATTTCCTTTCAAAAGGATGAAAGATTAAAGTATATAATAACAAGTATATTTTATTAAGATTTGATAAACAACTCAAAATTTATATATTTATTGTAGAAATTATAAGATCTTTAAAATATTTTCTTATCAAGAACGGCTAAGGGAACAGGCCCGTTGAAGCCGTAGCAACCGATTCTGTTTTTAACAGGATGACAGGTGCTAAATCCTGCCCTTAATTAGATTAAGGGAAAGATGAGATGAAGATGGAAATTTACCTCTTCTTCTCATTGGAAGAGGTTTTTTATTTTTAAACAATATAAATGATAAAATCAAAAACAGACATTTTAAGAAAAATCCTTAATGAACGAATTATGGTTCTTGACGGTGCAATGGGAACTATGATTCAGCATTGTAATTTAAGTGAAGAAGATTTTAAAGGTGAAAAATTTAAAGATCATCCTTACGACTTAAAAGGAAACAATGATCTTCTTTCAATTACACAGCCTGAAATAATTAAAAACATTCATAGAGAATATTTTAACGCCGGAGCTGATATTGTTGAAACAAATACATTCAACGGAACTTCAATTTCTCAGGCAGATTATCATACAGAAGATTTTGTTTATGAGATAAATTTTCAAGCAGCAAAAATTGCCAGAGAAGTTGCTGATGAGTTTAATAAAACCAACAAAAGTAAACCCAGATTTGTAGCCGGAGCTTTGGGACCAACAAACAAAACACTTTCTCTTTCTCCTGATGTAAATAACCCCGGTTACAGAGCGGTTACTTTTGATCAAATGGTGAATGCATATTATCAATCAGCCAAAGCGTTGGTAGAAGGTGGTGTTGATATATTAATGATCGAAACAATCTTTGATACACTTAACGCAAAATCAGCAATTTATGCAGTTGATAAAGTTTGTTCTGAAAAAGGAATTGATATTCCAATAATGATTAGCGGAACTATTGTTGATCAAAGTGGAAGAACATTATCCGGACAAACTACAGAAGCATTTTGGATATCTGTTGCACACACTAAAAATTTACTTAGTATTGGACTTAATTGTTCATTGGGTGCGAAACAAATGCGTCCCTTTGTTGAAGAGCTTTCAAAAATAGCAAATGTTTATTTGTCGGTTTATCCAAATGCTGGCTTGCCAAATGAAATGGGCGAATATGACGAAACACCAAATATTACATCCGGAGTTTTGAGTGAGTTTGCAGAAAGCGGTTTTATAAATTTGGTCGGTGGATGTTGCGGCACAACACCTGACCATATAAAAGCTATTTCTGAAAAGGTAAAAAAATATAAACAAAGAAAAATTTCCCATACTGAATCATACTTAAGATTAAGCGGACTTGAACCATTGGTGGTAAGACCAGAATCTAATTTTATAAATGTTGGTGAAAGAACTAATGTTGCCGGTTCTAAAATGTTTGCAAGATTAATAAAAGAAGAAAAATATGAAGATGCTTTAGCTGTTGCCCGTAACCAGGTTGAAGGCGGTGCACAAATAATCGATATCAATATGGACGAGGGGATGATTGAATCAGAATCAGCAATGACAAAATTTTTAAATCTAATTGCTGCTGAACCAGATATTTCAAAACTTCCCATTATGTTAGACTCTTCAAAATGGAGTGTGTTATATTCAGGATTAAAATGTTTGCAGGGTAAGGGAATTGTAAATTCAATAAGTCTTAAAGAAGGTGAAGAACAATTTATAAATCACGCAAAAGAAATTCTTCGTTTTGGTGCTGCTGTTATTGTTATGGCATTTGATGAGAAAGGACAGGCTGACACTTATGAAAGAAAAATATCTGTATGCGAAAGAGCATATAAAATTCTTATAGAACAAGTTGGCTTTGCACCGCAAGATATAATTTTTGATCCAAATATTTTAACTGTTGCAACCGGAATGGAAGAACACAACAATTATGCTGTTAATTATATTGAAGCAATCAAATGGATTAAACAAAACCTTCCCCTTGCAAAAGTAAGCGGCGGTGTTAGTAATTTATCTTTTTCTTTTAGGGGCAACAATGTTGTTAGAGAAGCTATACATTCCGCTTTTCTTTATCACGCTATAAAAGCCGGAATGGACATGGGTATTGTTAATGCCGGCCAACTGGAAGTTTA
>PFVA01000034.1 GCA_002790365.1 Ignavibacteriales bacterium CG_4_9_14_3_um_filter_30_11 | reverse complement strand
GTATATTTAGTATCACTGCAAGTTGGGGTTTTAAGATAAGGATAAGACAAAATAAAATAATGCCAATAATTACAACTGATAAATACGGAGTTGAGAAATTATCTTTTTCATCTCCTATTTTAATTTTGGAAGCAAATTTTAAATAAGAAGAATCCATTCCGTAAGCAAAAACAATATTCATTATTGCAATGAAGATGTAAATGTTGGAAACAACTCCGTAATCACTTTCAACAAACACATTTGTGTAAATCGGGACTAAAAGAAAGGTAAGAAATCTGCCAACCATTGTGCTGATCCCATAAATGGCTGTATCTTTTGAAAGCTCTTTTAGTTTTTGGAACATGAAAGTAAAATGTTGTTTTGTTGTGACTTAATATTAGGGATATTAATCTTTTTTATCAAAGATAGGTTTAAATTTATCCAGAAAAAATAATGGAGCTCTTGTAATTTTTTTGGTATCGCTTTTAACAAAAACCAAATCTGTATAACCTTTAACTACAATTTCTAGAGTTTCAACTTTTCTGATTGTGTAGTTTAAATGAACTCTGGCAACAGGAAGATTTTCCACTCTGGTTTCAATTTCTAAAAGTTCATCGTAATAAGCTGATTTTTTATATTCCAAATGAGACTCTATTAATGGCATTAAAAAACCATTATCTTCAATTACTTTATACGGAAGTCCTAATGCCCTCATCATCTCAGTTCTGCCTATTTCAAAATACTCTAAGTATTTTCCATTATAAACAAACTTCATTTGGTCTGTATCAGCATAGCGAACCCTTATAGTGGTTTTGTGGATATGCATTAATATAAATTCCCCTTAAAATAATTATTCTTCAAATTCCCCCATCTTTCCGAATTTTTCTATTCTGTCTTCTATTAATTTACTTGGTTTTATTTTTACTAAAATTTCTAATTCTTCTTTTAAAGCTTTTTTCAAAATAGCTGCTGCAGCTTTATGATCGTTATGAGCTCCTCCCATTGGTTCGGGAATAATTCTATCGATAATTCCCTGTTCAATTAGATCATTTGCTGTAAGTTTAAGTGCTTCTGCAGCCTGTTCTTTATAGTCCCAGCTTCTCCATAAAATACTGGAACAGGACTCAGGGCTTATTACAGAATACCAGCAATTTTCCAGCATTAAAATTCTATTTCCAACCCCAATACCAAGAGCACCACCGCTTGCACCTTCTCCAATTATAACAACAATAATAGGAACTTTAAGCCTGCTCATTTCAAGTAAATTTTTTGCAATTGCTTCTGCTTGTCCTCTTTCTTCAGCTTCCAAGCCTGGATAAGCACCGGGAGTATCTATCATTGTAATTACCGGTTTGTTAAATTTTTCGGCAAGTTTCATTAGTCTTAATGCTTTTCTGTAACCTTCAGGGTTTGCCATTCCAAAATTTCTGTAAAGGTTCGATTTTGTGTCTCGCCCTTTTTGATGACCGATAATCATTACTTTATATTCATCTATTTCAGCAAAACCTCCAACAATAGCTTTGTCATCTTTGAATTGTCTGTCACCGTGCAATTCAACAAAATTATTTGTCATTTCATAAATATAATCAAGTGTGTAGGGGCGGTCAGGGTGCCGAGCAAGTTGAACTCTCTGCCATCTTGTTAAGTCTTTATAGACAGATTCTTTTAGTTGTTTTACTTTTCTTTCTATTTTTTTTATTTCAGAATTAATATCCAGGTTGTCTGCATATTTTCTCATTTCTTCCAATTTAGCTTCAAGATCATAAATTGGTTTTTCAAAATCTAAAACTGTTTTAGCCATTATGTTTAATTCTCCTCATCTTTAACAATGTTCTTCTAATTATATCCATGTCAAGCCAAATGTTTTGGTTACGAGAATAAAAAATATCTAATTTATCAGAATTAATTTTATCATCGCTATCTGTGTACCAAAGTCCGGTTAATCCAACCTTGCCTTTATTAAAACCATTTTCTTTTTCAGAAATAATTTTAGGCCCAACAAAACTTATTCTTCCGCTAAGAATTGAAGGTACTTTTAACAACATTTTTACTATTTCAGACTTCTGTTTTTTGCGATTGAAAATTAAATATATAAAAGGATAAATGAAAAACAAAATTATTATTCCAAAGAAATAATCAAATAAAATTTTGATCTGTTTGTGCGGAAATTGGCTGATATTGTAATTTAATTCTATTACGGGAACATCATCAAGCATTTCAACTGAAGTTTTTCCGACTATATAATCCAGATTTCTACCGGCAAGCTTAAATTCAACACCCAGGTTTTTGCAATCAGAAACAATATTCATTATACGCAAATACGACAAATTAGAAGTTGAAAATACAACTTCATTTATTCTTTCGTCTCTAATTACCTTCTTAATATTTTCAATGCTTCCTATAATTTTATGTTGATTAATATTTTTCCCAATCTCAGTAAATGATTTACCAATCATTCCTACAATGGTATTTAATTTAACTGAACTGTTTTCAATTTTTTCGGAGATTTTAACAGAGAAATCATCAGTACCCACAATTAAAATCCTTCTATTTTTTATTTCATCATTTAGTAAACCGGTTTTTGAGAATAATCTGAAAATTATTCTCCAAAGCATAACCAAAACCAGAAAAACAAAATAAGCTATTAAAACAACTGCTCTTGAATAAGCAAATTGTTTTAAGAAAAAGGTTAGGGATGTAAGAATTAAAAATCCTATAAGTATGCTTACAATATTTTTAAATATAGAAAGCTTATTCTTTTGATAGACACCTGAAATTGTTGAAACAAAGAATTGAATTATTACCGGAATAGAATAAATCAATATCAAATTTTCATGTGGAAAACCGTTCCAGTTTTTATATCCTATATAATATTTTTCAGCGGAATAAAGTGATATGTCAAAAGAAATTACATCTAAAATAATAGCAACAATTATAAGTTTATATTTACCCAAAAAAGAAATAAATCCTCTAAATAAGATTGCAAATTGTAAAATAAATTCAACTAAAAAAGTAGAGGAGAAATGTTTCTTAACAAATAAGTGCATAGCTTTATAGAATATTTTTGTCTCGTCAAGAGTACTTCTTTTTGTGCTTTCACCTTTATAGTGAATAATTTTTGTTTTATGAACATAAAATATTTTATATCCGGCTTTTTGAATTCTGTAACAAAAATCAAGGTCTTCACCGTACATAAAATATTCTTCATCAAGTCCGCTTACTTTTTCATACACTTGCCTAGTAAACATCATAAACGAACCTGATACAGCATCAACTTCGTAAGATTTATTTTCATCAAGATATGTAAGATTATATTTAGCAAATAATTTTGAATTGGGAAACAATGAACTTAAGCCTGTTACTTTGCAAAAAGATGTCCAGGGTCCGGGAAAACTTCTTCTACAAGCTAGTTGTAAAGAGCCATCCGGGTTAAGAATTTTACAGCCGGCCAAGCCGGCATTTGTATTGTTCTTAAAAAATTTTATCATTTCAAAAAAAGTATCTTCACTAACAATTGTATCAGGATTTATAAGCAGCAAATATTTACCTTTTGAAATTTTTAAGCCTTGGTTATTCGCTTTACTAAATCCCAAATTTTCTTTATTTGCAATTAGAGAAACATTTTGAAAATTATTTTTAAGTAGTTCAACACTGTCATCGGTTGAATTATTATCAACAATAATAATTTCGTGGGAAATATTTTTTAGAGCTTTGTTTAAGGAAAGAAGAAGATTTTGCAGAAAATCTTTTACATTATAATTTACTATTATAACTGAAATCTCTATTGAAGAATTCATCAGAGACGCCCGAAAATACTTCGGAGCCTTAATTTCCAAACCATAAAAATTGCTTCACGGACAATTTTTTTGGACATTTTAGAATGCCCCTCTGTTCTGTCAATAAATGTTATTGGAATCTCACATATTTTAAACCCTTTTTTCCAAGCTTTGAATGTCATTTCAATTTGAAATGCATAACCGTTAGATTTAACTTTATCCAAATTAATAGCTTGTAGGATTTCATTTCTGAAACATTTAAATCCGCCAGTAGCATCACAAACTTTCAATCCGGTTATATAACGCGTATAGCCGTTAGCAAAATAACTTAACAACAATCTTTTTATTGGCCAGTTAATAACATTAACACCTTTTTTATAACGGCTGCCTAAAACAAGGTCACATTTTTTTATGGTTTTTAAAAAGTTTTTAATTTCTTTTGGATCATGAGAAAAATCTGCATCCATTTCAAAAATAAAATCGTATTGATTTTTTAATGCAAATTTAAATCCTTCAATATATGCTGTACCAAGACCCATTTTAGCTTTACGGGTAATAAGTTTAACTCTAGATGAAGATTCCATTAATTCTAATACAAACTTGCTGGTTCCATCAGGCGAGTTATCATCAACAATCAATACATCTAAATCGAATTTTTCATACCTCGTTAAAATATCAGGTACCAGCTTTTGAACATTAGTTAGTTCGTTATAGGTTGGTATTATGACTAATGATTTTTCAGGCATTTTATAAATTCAATGTTATCAATTATAAATTAAAAGAAAAATACTGATTAAATCTAATTTTTATTTAATTGAAATGTTTTTGCCCCAACAACACTACAAATATAGTTCTAAATAATATTTTCAAGTCCATTCTCAGTGACATATTTTCAATATAAAATAAATCATATTTTAATTTTACTTTTACATCGTCAATGCTTTCATCATATTTATGTTTAACCTGTGCCCATCCTGTAATTCCCGGTCTAATCTTCAGCCTTCTTTTGTAATAAGGAATTTCTTCAGCAAGTTTTTCAACAAAAAAAGGTCTTTCGGGTCTTGGGCCAACCATACTCATTTCACCTTTTAAAACATTTATCATTTGCGGAATTTCGTCTATTCTTAACAATCTAATTAATTTACCAACCTTTGTTATTCGTGGATCATTTTTTTTTGACCATACGGGTCCGCTTTGTTTTTCAGCATCATCAAACATTGATCTGAACTTGAATATCTTAAATATTTTATTATCAATGCCACATCTTGATTGTCGAAAAAATACAGGTCCCTTGCTGTCTAATTTAATTGCAATTCCGGAGATCAAACATATGGGAAGAGAACCGGTTAAAGTAATTATCGAAACAAAAATATCCATCAATCTTTTTACTTTCTTTTCCCATTCGGGCATTATTTCAGGCATCAGATCAATTAAAGGTATGCCGTAAAGCTGTGATGTTCTAGCCTGTCCGGATAATATTTCATACAGATCAGGAACAATTTTTAATCCAACTTTTGAAGATGAACATTTACCTAAAATATCAATTAATATGTTATCGTCCTTTCTATCAAGAGCAATAATAATTTCTTCAATTGAATGGTCATCAATGTATTTTAGTAATGAGTCTGTGTTACCAATAACCTTTACTCCATTATATTCGTTACCAATATTTTTATCTTCAACTGCAACAAAACCGATTATATCAAAACCCAAAGCTTTGTGCGCAACTATTTGGTCCATTACTTCTTTGGCTTTGTCATTAAAACCTATAATTATCGAATTTTTTCTTCCGATTCCGTTTATCAGAAGTCTTCTTTGAATAAATCTTACTATTAATCTGCCTGAACCAACAAAAGTAAGAAACATTCCCCAGTAAATAATTATCAAAATTCTTGAACCTGAGCTAACTCCATGCAGAGAATCATCTATATAAATTGCAAAGAAGAGTATAAAATTTCCTATAAAGGAAGATTTAAAGAGTGTAGATAATTCATCAAAACGGGATGCTGCAAACCAGGTTTTATACATACCTACAAAAAGAAAAATAAAAAACCAATAAAGATAAAGTATATAGGATGTTATCAGAAACTCAGGACGAATTGTAAACAAAAACAAACCGGATTCCACTCTGAAAACAAAATATAAATATCCCACTATATAGATTGTTAAGAAATCTACACTAAGTATAAGCAATTTTTCGAGTTTTTTATTCATTTAAATTTAACTTAATCATAACAGCAACAATTAACTGTAGAAAATTATATTCTGATTTTACAATTGTACTTTTTATATAAATAAAAAATACCTTTTAAGTGTTTAAATGAAATAATTGAAAAGAATTTTTTCTTTGTAATTCTTTGTTCAAAATGTATAATAGATGTATCCGGATAATAATATACTTTTGAGCCTGATTTCCAAACTCTTAAGCAAAAATCAATATCTTCAGGACCATAAAAAATATTCTTATCATAAAAACCAATTATTTTTATAATATCTGCTCTTATAAATTGACAAGCGCCAATTAAATAATCAACAGTTTTTACTGATTTATGATCCCAATACTGCATAGTATGATTTTTTAAAGTTTTTGAATTAGCAATGAAAGGAATATACTCTAATCTCCTAAACAAAAATGCCAGAATTGTTGGATATCTTTTACAAGAATATTGTAATTCACCACTCATATCTACTAATTTACTTCCAACAACACCGCAATCATGAGTAATTTCCATAAATTGAAAGAGCTTCAATACTGAATTTTCTTTTATCTCCATATCGGCATCAAGTATTAAAATATATTTCCCTTTTGCTATTTCAAGACCTTGATTTCTTGCAGGTGCAACCCCCATGTTATTTTTATTCTTAACTAAAATAATTTTTTGGAATTTTTTTACGATCATTTCAGAAGTACCGTCGCAGGAATTATTATCAATAACAATTACTTCAAATTTAATATCAGTTGTATATTTATATAACGAGTTTAAACATGTTTCAAGCATATCCCGCATTTTCCAGGAAATTATAACAATTGAAACATCTATCGAAATATTATTCATTGTATCAGTTTGTTTTTTAAAATCGGATTATCGTTAGTAATTTTTTTAATCTTAACAGTATATAATAGTCCATCAATTAATCCTTTCCAAAGATTAGAAAAAGATTTTTTAAAATTTTTATAACCGAGTTCTCTTGTTGATATTTTTATTCCTAATAAAATAGATTTTGATAATGTATTAAGTATGCTAAAAAATATTACATAAATATTAATCAAGAAATTTTTAGTTGAATAATACAATAATCTGTTTCTCGTAAAATAATAATAATAGAGTGGAGAATATTCTGACCAAGTTTTTCCTGCTCCGGATTTATGATATACTACACTTTCGGGTATATATTTTATTTTAAACTTACTTGATATTCTTTCTGAAAATTCAACATCTTCGAAGTACATAAAATATTTTTCGCTCAACAGTCCTTTTTCTACAAAAACAACTTTCTTAACAAGTAAACATGCTCCTTCAGCCAAAGTAATATCTCTTTTTTTATTTCCATATTTTTTTTCATCTCTGTTTCTGTACATGCTTACACCTCCACATCTGAATAACTTTATTTCACCACCGGCACAATATATTTTTTCTTTATCGTTTAAATAGAGAACTTTTGGTGAAACTATGCCAACAGCCTTTTCATTAGTCAAAGCTTTAACAAGCGGTAATAAAAAATCAGCCGGATATATCATATCATTATTACTAAGCAAAATTAGATCGGCATTATTTTCTAATGCATATTTAATACCTAAATTCATTCCACCAGCATAACCTTTATTGTATTTATTTTGAAGTAAGAATAATGAAGGAAATTGTTTCTTTATCTGTTCTACACTTGAATCAGTAGAAGCATTGTCTGCAATTACGATATTTAAAGTAGGATAATCTACTTTTAATAATGAATTTAAACATAAAATTGTTTCATTCGGATTATTATAATTTAAAACTATTATGTAAACATTTGGGATTTTCATTAAGGATAAATATTATGAAGTAGTTTAAAGTTTATTTATTATTAAAAATTTCAATACAATAATTTACTATTTTTTTAGTATAACTTTTTCCGTCAAAATTATCTTTTGCTTTTTTATATCCATTTAGACCCAGATTTGATAAAAGTGATTCATCATTTAGCAATTTCTTTATTTTGTTTGCAAGTTCTTTAGGGTTGTTTTTAGGTACTAATATTCCATCAGATCCATTTTCAATTAATTTTATTGAATGAGAAACATCAGTTGCAATTACAGCTTTTTTTAGCGCCCATGCTTCTATTATCGGCCTGTTAAAATGAGACTCTATCGAACAGGAAACAATTATATCAGAAATGCTCAACAGATCTTTAATGTTTTCAATTTCCCCTAATACATTTATAAATGGTTTTACTTTGGGACGATCGATAAACTCATTACACATTTTAAAATAAGGATAAACATCCTGAGAGACAGTATTATCAAATATTTTACCGGCTAAAATAAATTTAACATTAGGATAATCTTCAGATAATAATTCTATTGCAGAAATAAAATCGATCGAACCTTTTATTTCTTTGATCCCACCCAAAAAGGTAATAATCTTGGATGAATCTTTTGTCCCAAAAGATTTTTTAATTTTTTCTAAATTATCCGAAAGGTGAAAGTCTTCTTCAAATAAAAATTCAGGAACTATTTCAATTTTTACTTTTTCATTTTTAATTGAGTTAAGTTGCTCTGCTTCCAATTTTGTAATAGCAAAAATGTTTTGCGGAATATTTTTTAACGCTTTCTTTAATAGCATTATTCTAATATTAAATTTCTGATCAATAAATAAACTTCTGATATGAACAAACACAAGTAGAGATCTTAATTTTGCATATAAAGCAAATTGAATTGTAACATATTCATTCAAATAGATCAAATCAGGTTTATATTTATTAATTATTTTTACTGATAAAATAATCCCGTTAAAAAAACGAATAAGATCTTTGAACAAATTCTTAGACCATTTTTTACTTAAAAAACTTCCTTTATCTGAAAAATGCAAGGATAATGTAATTGATTTAAAAGGAGAAGAACTATATTGTATAATTTCAGCCCCGGAATTAGATAAATATTTTAAACCTTTACTATCATTTTTGGTCAGTACTAATACTTTAAATCCGGTATTACAAAATTCTTTAATCAAATAACTCATACTGATAGTTGAACCAGAAAGCCCGATATCATGGTCCACAAAAAGTATTTTCTTTTTAATGTTACTTTTCACTTTTGTGTATTGATTTTTGAATCTTTCGTAATTCAGCAATTAATTTAAATGAGCCAAAATATCTTTTAAATAAAAACTTTTTCATTTGTAAAGTTATTTTTGGAGCGTGTCTTTTCATAACTTTATAAATCTCTACAGCTTGTTTTCTTCTTTTAGATTTTGTTTTAGTCTCATCATAATATCTGTAATAACTCAGATTTTTATTAATATAACCCGGTTTTTTATGTTTAGTAAATTTTAAAAACAGATCGTAATCCATAACCAAGTCAAGAGATTCATCCAACCCTCCATTATCTTCAAAAATATTTTTTCTCCAAAAAAAACTTGGTTGTCTAATTAGATCAGGATTAGAAAGCAGGTTTTCAAATGTTATTTCTTCTCCATTTATCTGTAGTATATTATTATTCATTTTACCAACATATGTTATGTCTCCGTAAAGAAAGTCACAATCTTTATGATCTTCAAAATATTTAGTAACTAAAGAAAAAATATTTTGCTCAAAGTAATCATCTGAATTTAACCAGGCGAAAATTTGACCTGTTGACTTAGCAAATCCTTTGTTGATAGCATTGCCCTGCCCTTTATCTTTTTCAGATGACCAAATTAAGTGTTTATATTTTTTTAGAACCTCTATCGTATCATCTGTTGAACCGCCGTCAACAATAATATGCTCAAAATTTTTATAGTCTTGATTTAATACGGATTCAATTGTTTGTTCAATAAATTGACATTGGTTATAGGAAGGAGTAATAATAGATAGTTTTAAATTTTCTTTCATTATTATTGTACAATATTCATATTTGTTTGAGTATCTGATGTTATTATTTTGTAATTGGCGATTGATAAGCCCAATACCATTCCCCACAACATACCGCATTGACCCCATAACCAAGCATCAGTTAAAAACATTGAGTAAAAGATATAAATTTGAACAGATAAGATTAAAAGAGAATAAAATTTCTGATTTTCGGTTACAGCTTTTTTTACAGACTTAAATCCAATTTTTAAAGATGAAAATAGAAATATTAAAAATCCTAATAACCCTAAAATACCAGTTTCAGTTAAGCAAGCTAAAAATGTAATATGGGGACTATTCCCCTCTACATAAGTTTTAAAAAGATCTTTTGGAATAGTATAATAAAGCGAAGATTCAAAAGGAAATGAATATGTTCCAATACCAATAATCGGATGTGCTTTAAATGCATTCCAAGCCGTATCCCAAATTAAAAATCTCGTTATCAATGAACTTTTTTGTATATCAGTTTCACTTTTAACGGATAGAATACTGCTTTTGTTTACCTGTTCTATTCTTTGAAATACATCAGGGGTATAATAATTCAATATTATAAATAAGATTGTACTTACAATAATTACGGTAGTAAAAATTCCAACTAATTTTTTCCCGGATATATCAAAAATATTTTTTTTGAAAATTAAATAAATAAAAATTGTTATACTTGTTAAAGCAAGTGAAAGAAATGTATTTCTTGTTTGCGTAAAAATTAAACCAGCTAAAACTATTAATATTCCAATAACAAATAAATAAGAATATTTACCTTTTCTTACTAACAAATAGATTAATAATGTAATAATTGAAATTGCACTGAAGTCAACAAAAACAATTCCAGAAAATCCAAAAACTCTGCCTCCAACTGTTAATCCATAGAAAATAATTACTAAAGCATCGAAAATACAAAGTGAAATAAAAGTACTAATAACATTCTTAATTTTTTTATAATCATTATTTGTGTAGCCAAAGATCAATAAAAGCAGAATAACTGCATGAAGATTTAGCAGCATGTAAAAACTAAGCAGAATATCAGACGAATTGATAAATGAAGGAATAATAGAAAAATAATAAATAATAAAAGGAAGTGTTAAAGGAGTATTAAAAAAATCTTTTTGAATGTTATAATGAGTTATCAGAAAAGAAAGGAAAAATGTTAAGGCAATAAAAACAGCTAAATATAATCCAAAGAAATAATAATAAGTAAATAATGAAACTATAAAAAAGAACTTAAATGCATCGAAGCTAAAAAATATGACACTGATTAAAGGCAATCCTATAATAATTACCACACTTTTAGTACTTAGACTAAAATAATTTAGAAGTAATATTAAAGGGAAAATAAGAATAAGACTGAAAAAGAAAATTTTATAACTAAATCTCCTCTGATCACTAAATTTATTTAATACTAACTGCACAATTATTTAAACAATTTCTTATTATTAAATAATCTAAGTTCATCTTTAATCATATTCATTTTTGGATTAGTAGAGCTTTTAAATATTTCTTTGATTATCAGAACAAAAAAGATGAGCAATAATAAAATAAAAGTAATTATCAGACTAAATAAAACCCTTGGAGGATATGATTTTTTTTCTGACGGAACTCCGTAGTCTATTACCTGAAGTATTGGAATTCCTTTTTGTTCTTCAAATTTTGCCTGCTCATAAAGTGGGATAATAAACTCCAGCATACTTTCATAAATTTTTACATCCCGATAAAGCCTTAAATAAATTATTGCTTTATTCGGCAAAGAATTTAATGGTAACAATA
Organism: Ignavibacteriales bacterium CG_4_9_14_3_um_filter_30_11; assembly: GCA_002790365.1. GTDB lineage: Bacteria > Bacteroidota > Ignavibacteria > Ignavibacteriales > Ignavibacteriaceae. The sequence continues at coordinate 6,555 of PFVA01000034.1, read as the reverse complement.
AAGTAGTATTATCATTGTTCAATTTAAGATCATTAATTTTTTTAGAGTATTCTTCTACAGAAATTTTTTGTGAATTTAACTGAGGTGAATTTTTGCCATACATTCTTTCAATAACTTTTAATTCAATTTGTTTTTGAGCAAGATTAGCGTCTAATTTTGCATATTCCTCAATTGTAGCTTTTATTTGATCCTCAGCTAAAAAAACACCACTCTTTTTTTGATAATCTTTTAATGAATCTTCTGCAATTCGTAGATTTTCTTTAATCTCATTATATCTGCTTTCTAAAAAAATTCTGTTGTCTTTAGATTTTCTAACATTCAAGTCAACATAAGTTGTGTTAAGTTTATCAACAATAAAATTGACCATTTCACTTGATTTTATTGGAGTAATTGCTCGCACAGTTATAGTAAAAGCATCTTCTTTTGTAACCTCAGTTGTTATATTATTACTTAATTCTTTCTCGGCTTTTTCCACGCTTTTCAAATCATAATCTTCACATAAATTAAATTTATTGATAATTTCATCCAGGTTCGTTCTACTGTAAATAATAGTTTTAAATCTATCCATACTAGAAGATTCCCCAAAGTTACCTAATCCAATAGGCAGGTTACCAAAGTTTTTCAATAAGGAACTAAAACCACCCAGTTGTTCTTGTTTTGTAGGAATCAAAAGAGCTGTTGAATCATATTGAGGTTTAATAAAAAAATAGATGCATAAATAGGAAATAATAAATATTATAACTGCCATAAATGAAAGGAATTTCTTCCATTTAAGGATAATTAAGAAATAGTCTATAATATCTAAACCTCTTTTTCCTTCGCTCATTTCATTCCCTTATTTTAAAATCACAATAATTAATAGAAAAATACAAATATATTTTTAATCAAGCTAAGACATTTTAATTTAATTTTAACAATCAATAATAAACCATTCATCATAAAATAATTTATTTTTTTTCAATTAGGGAATTATTTTAAGAACAATTGTGTTTTTGTAATAAGGAACAAAAAATAAATCATTTAGTCTACTATTTTACATAAAAATATAAATAATATATATAAAATTACTCACAGGATTAGTTTATGAAAGATATAAAAGCAAAAATGGATAATCCATTAAACGATTTAGTAAGCGACGATATTTATGAATTGCTTAAAGCTCATGGATTAATTGACGAAAAGTCCGTGAGGGATTATCAAATAAGGAAAAAATTCAGACATTTAAGAACTTCAAAATTAAGTGCCGGTGATGCTATTGATGTTATTAGAGAAGATTATCCTTATTTGCAATTTGATACTATCAGAAAAATAGTATACCAAATAAATAAGTGATTTCTGTTAAAATCTACTACTGATTTTTGCTTGACTATTACATCTGTGAAATTTATATTTCTTTCGACTCTTTTAAAGGGTTCTCCCCTGCCCTTTAAATAGAATGGGTCGGGCCCAGTGATATCCCTATCATTGGGCTTTATTTTATATAAGGACTAATATTATGAGCAAAAAAATAAAAAAGAAAAAAGCACATACCACATCTAAAATTTCTTCTCCTTTTAAAATTTACTGGACTAAAAATAATTACTACTTACTTATTTTAGGTATTGCGGTATTAATACTGGGGTTTTATTTAATGTCTATGGGCAATTGGGACAGTACAGTTTCTCTTTTTATTTCTCCATTTGTACTGATGATCGGTTATTTACTTGTTATCCCATCCTCCATACTATATCGTAAAAATAATAAAGAACAAAAGAATCAGGATAATTAATTGCTTTTAGCAAAAGTTACCGGAAATGTGGTTGCAACTCAAAAAAACACTTATTTAAAAGGTTATAAACTCCTTATAATTCAGAACATAGACCTTGATGGAAATCTCATCGGAAAAAAAGATGTTATAGCATTGGATTTTGTTGACTCAGGAATTGGAGACACTGTTCTTGTTGTTCAAGAAGGTGCGGCGGTAAAACAAATACTAGGGCATAGAAATGCACCTGTACATTCTATTATAGTTGCAGTTGTTGATCAAATTGAAATTAAAAAGTAAAAAAAATTCATTATTTTTTGTCTGATTTAATATTAAATAATCTTACAAACCTTAAGCTGTTATTAAATGTTGCACAGCTCGGTCCTAACAGAATAAAAAAACTTCTAAATAAATTTTACAGTCCGGAGAAGATACTGTCTGCTGAATTTAATCAGCTTATAAATTCAGAAGGCATAAGTGTAAACATTGCCCAAAGAGTAAAAAAAATAAATAGTAAAAGAGATGAAGTAAAAACAGAAATTGAAAAAGAATTAAACAAGATAGATAAAATGGGGGGAGAAATAATTTCAATTCTAGATGAGAATTACCCCTTTCTATTAAAAAAAATTTATGATCCCCCAATTATTTTATACAAAATAGGTCAATTTAAAAAAGATGATGAAAATTCATTAGCTATAGTCGGAACCAGAAAACCTAGCGAGTATGGGAAAAAACAGACAGAAATTATTTGTAAAGAAATATCAGAAAGAAATATTACCATTGTAAGTGGTATGGCAAGAGGAATTGATTCTATTTCACACAGAACTGCAATTAATAATAATGGCCGAACAATTGCTGTGCTTGGATCCGGGCTTGATGTTGTTTATCCTCCAGAAAACAAAAAACTTTTTTCTGAAATAAAAGAAAAAGGAGTTGTCCTGTCTGAATATCCATTAGGAACAAAGCCTGATGCCATGAATTTTCCAAAAAGAAACAGAATAATTTCCGGGCTATGCTTAGGAACTTTGATTATTGAAACCGGGCTTACAGGCGGTGCTCTGCAAACAGCACAATATGCACTCGATCAGAATAGAGAAGTATTTGCTTTGCCTGGTAATATCAATTCAAAAACATCAGAAGGAACTAATAATCTTATACAAAAAAGTGCAGCTAAATTGATTACTAATGTTGACGATATTCTGGAAGAACTTAATCTCAAAATTAAATCACCTAAAAAGATTAAAAAAGTTACAGAAAATATTAATCTAAATATCTTTGAAGCGAAAATAATAAATGTATTAAATGATGAAATTATTCAAATAGATAAGATTGCAGAATTGACAAAATTTTCTACATCAGATTGTCTTGTACATTTATTATCATTAGAGTTTAGAGGGTTAGTAAGACAGCACCCTGGGAAGACATTTTCTTTAGCCTAATACTTTTTCTTTCCCTTCCATAAAAACTTAAGCCAGTCTTTTATTTTCTTCTCCTGGCCGTTTTCACTTGGTAAATAAAATTGTTTGTTAGCAATTTCATCGGGAAGAAAATTATCTTGGACAAAATTACCCTCATAGCTATGGGCATATTTATAATCTTTTCCATAACCGATTTCCTTCATTAATTTTGTAGGAGCATTTCGTAAATGAATAGGAACCGGGAAAAGTTTGTTTGTCTTTACTTCAATTAGAGCCTCTGTAATGCCTTTATATGAAGCATTACTTTTAGGAGAAGAAGCCAAATAAGTTGCACATTGAGCTAAAATAATTCTTGCTTCCGGCATTCCAATTTTATCAACTGCGCCAAATGCAGCTTCAGCAAGCACAAGCCCGTTGGGCGATGCATTCCCGATATCCTCCGATGCAAGTATCACTAATCTCCGTGCTATAAATAAAGGATCTTCACCGCCTTCAAGCATTCTTGCCATCCAGTAAAGTGCAGCATCCGGATCGCTTCCCCTAATACTTTTAATAAATGCAGAAATTATGTTGTAGTGTTCTTCTCCACTTTTGTCATATATGATATTTTTCTGCTGAACGACGGTTTCTAAAATTCCTTTACTGATTATGATTTCACTTTTTTCAATTTCGTGAATTACAGATGCTTCTAAAATATTTAATAAACTTCTTGCATCTCCACCTGATAAATAGATTAAGAAATCTTCGTCAATTTCTTTGATATTTTTTTTAGAAAGAAATTCATCTTTTTTAATTGCAGAATATAGTATACTTTTTAATTCATCTGCTGTTAAAGAATCCAATATAAAAATCCTTGCTCTTGATCTTAATGCAGGGATAACTTCAAATGATGGGTTTTCTGTTGTTGCACCAATCAAAATTATTGTACCGGACTCTACAGAATTTAACAATACATCTTGTTGGGATTTATTAAATCTGTGAATTTCATCAATGAAAAGAATGGTTCTCTTATTTAAATTTTTATTTTCTTCTGCAAGTTCAATTACCTTTCTTACCTCTTTTACTCCTGAGGATACAGCATTTAACTGAAAAAATTCAGAAGAAGTATTTTCAGCAATTATTTTAGCAATTGTAGTCTTTCCCGTTCCGGGTGGTCCCCAAAGTATAAATGAACTTAAAGTATCGTTAGTTATCATTAAGTTTATTGGTGAGCCTTGGGATAAGATTGAATTTTGCCCGACAAATTCCGTAAGTGTTTTTGGTCTTACTCTTTCTGCAAGTGGAATTCTTGGTATTTTGATATTGTTGTTATCACTTTTCTTCAACTTTAATTACCTGTTCATCTTTTCTTTTCATGTTATAATCTTCTCTGGCAATCTTTTCAATTTTTGCCGGTACTCCTTTTTTCAATGAATCAATTTCGGCTTCAAGTAATTTATTTTCATTTTCTATTTCTAAAATTTTTTCGTTCAATTGGTCAACTTGTTTTTCTAGCTTCCAATATTTGAAAATTCCATATTTATTAAACAAGATATAAACAATACCAACAAGAATTATAACTAAATAAATAATGTATTTAATTTTGAGTCTTTTCAATTTTAAAATCACAAACTCAGATTAATAATTTTAGCAATCAACTCATCAAAAGTAATACCTACAGCTTTTGCCATTTTAGGAACCAAACTTGTAGATGTCATTCCCGGAAGTGTATTTACTTCCAAACAATAGGGTACATTACTTTCTGATAATCTGTAATCCAATCTTCCATATACCGTACAACCTAATGCTTTAAAAGCTATAGCAGCTTCTTTTTGCATAAACTTTGCAACATCTTCATTTATCTCAGCAGGTACTATATACTTACTTTTACCAGAAGTATATTTGCATTCATAATCATAAAGCCCGTGTTCCGGCTTTATTTCTAAAACAGGCAAAGCTTTATTACCTAAAATTGCGATGGTTAATTCTTTGCCGGAAATGTATTCTTCTATTATTGCTTTGTTGGACAAACTAAGCGCCAGTGTTAATGCTTTTTCAACCGATTTTTCATTTTGACAAATTGTTAAACCTACTGTTGAACCTTGGTCATTAGGTTTAATTACACAGGGATAGCCAACAATATTTTCAATTTTAGCAGTGATCTCTTTTAAATTATAATTTTTTGTAGTCGATATCCATTTAGGAGTATTAACATTAAAATAATTAAATAAAAATTTTGACATTTCTTTATTCATTGCAATAGAACTTGCATTAATATTTGAACCTGTATATTTAATTCCCTTAATTTCCAATAAAGATTGTATTAATCCGTCTTCACCAAATTTACCGTGCAGACCTAAAAAAGCAATATCAACTCCATCAAATAAATTTGTGTTAAATACATCAATATAATTTGATGCGGATATTTCCGAATAATCTTTTTCTGCAAAAAAGTCTTCAATGTTTTTAGGTTGGTTTTTACCGTAAGCAGGGTCAATCAATTTTACACTATGTCCTAAATTTAACAAGGCATTATAAATTGATTTACTTGAATTTTTGGAGACTTCTCTTTCGGGTGAGTAACCTCCCAAGAGTAATGCGACTGTAAGAGATTTTTTATCCATATTAATTTGGTTTTATTCCATATACTTTTTCTGAAATACTTTTTAATTCTTCTATTTTTTCTTGAGGAAGTCTGTTAACTCCACCCAAACATCTTGCAATAGATATTATTTTGGCTGTGTGCTCAAGTTTTTCCATTTTATAATAAGCATCATATATATCTTTACCCAAAGTAACAGCACCATGATTTTCAAGTAAATACGCCCATCCTTCTGAAATATATTCTTCCAAACTTTTGGGCAAATCATCTGTTGAAGGCGTTGCATATCTGCATAAAGGAATTTTTCCAAGCGATAAAATTACTTCAGGAAATACATCATTTACAATTTCATTTTTACTGCTGGCAAATGCTGTAGCATAAACAGAATGAGTATGAATAACTGCAAAGACATCATTTCTAAATGCATAAGCAAATTGGTGTAATTTTAATTCAGTCGATGACTTTCCATTCCCTTTTATTATTTTGCCATTTAAATCTATCTCCAAAATATCTTCAAGACCAACAGCTCCTTTACAAACACTTGAACGCGTAATTAGAATTGTATTATCGGGTGTATAGACTGATAAATTTCCATCAAATGCAGATACATAACCCTTATCATAAATTCTGTGGCAGACATCTATCAATTGTTCAATCAAGAGCATTTATTTTCCAACTCTTCAATCAGTTTTAGATTACTATATCCGTCATGTCCTGTTACAAACGGCTGAGTATTTTTTAAAAAAGCCTTTTGAACGGAGCGTAACATAAATATAATTTTGTTACCTCGTTTCCTAAACATTTTTTTGGCT
>PFVA01000166.1 GCA_002790365.1 Ignavibacteriales bacterium CG_4_9_14_3_um_filter_30_11 | reverse complement strand
CCTTTTCGGATTATGGTTAATAAATTAGTGATTTTTTTCTCATAGATAAATGCTGTTTCGCTACGCTCAACAGCATTTATCTAAATTAGCTTATTAGCCATTTACACAAAATTCTTTACACTACTTATTATTTTTTATAAATAGCAGACAATGCTTCATCCTGGGCTTTAATTGTTTTATCTAGATCTTCTTTAGTGTGTGCGGTTGATATAAATATAGCTTCAAACTGAGATGGAGCAAAGTAAACACCCTTCTTTAACATTTCATGAAAATATCTTCCATAAACCAATGTGTCAGATTTTAATGCTGTTTTAAAATCAGTTACTTTTTCTTCAGTAAAAAACATACACATCATAGAACCAACACGATTAAAAGCGAAATTCTTTTTTATCTTTTTTAAATTATCTTTAAATCCATTAGCCAAATATGAAGATGATTCTTCTAATGTTTTATAAACACCTGGATTCTCTTTTAAATAATTTAAAACAGCAAGGCCAGCAGACATAGCCAAAGGATTTCCACTTAATGTACCTGCTTGATAAACAGGTCCGCTCGGTGCCACCAAATCCATAATTTCTTTTTTTCCGCCAAAGGCACCAACCGGTAAACCACCACCAATAATTTTACCCAAAGTTGTTAAGTCAGGTTTTATACCAAACAACTCTTGTGCACCACCTTTTGCAACCCTAAACCCGCTCATAACTTCATCAAATATTAAAACAATATCCTCTTCATCACAAATAGTTCTTAAACCCTTGATAAATGATTTATCAGCAGGAACAACACCCATATTGCCGGCAATTGGCTCAATAATGATTGCGGCAACATGGTCTTTATTTTTTAATATTAAATTTTTTACAGTATTTAAGTTATTGTAGTCACCAATTAAAGTATCTTTAGATGTGTTTATAGTTACTCCATGACTTGTCGGAACTCCCAAAGTTAACGCACCCGATCCAGCTTTAATAAGAAATGAATCTGCGTGTCCATGATAACATCCTTCAAATTTTATAATCTTATCTTTTTTTGTAAAACCCCGCGCTAATCTAATAGCACTCATAGTTGCCTCGGTTCCACTATTAACCATTCTAACTTTTTCAATGGATGGAACCATATCTATAATTACTTTTGCAATTTTTACTTCTAATTCTGTTGGAGTACCAAAACTTACACCGTTTTCTACTGCTTCAAATAATGCTTCTTTAATAAATTGTGGATTATGACCCAACAAATGTGGTCCCCAGCTTCCTATGTAATCTATATATTCATTTTTATCAACATCATAAAATTTAGAACCAAGTCCCCTTTCAATAAATATAGGATTGCCTGCAACTGATTTGAATGCTCTTACAGGTGAGTTTACACCACCTGGAATATATCGGTTAGCTTCATTAAAAAAATATGTGCTTAAAGTAGTATTCATGATTTACACGCCCGGAATAATAATTAATTACCAAATAATAATTTATAATCTTTTTCTTTTCCTTTTTTAGCCCAATTTTCAGGAATAATTTTCCAATTGTCAAATTTTTCAGGAGTTATTGTTTTTTCTTTTTTTAACCAATGCATAATATAAAACCGTAGGTCTTTATCTGTTGAATTAATAATTCTATTTGCCAATTCAACTTTAGGTATTTTTGCACCATAAACCAGATGACCACCCCCACCATTTCCACGGTAAGAATTTATAGCTACTTTATAATTACTTTCTAAAATAAATTTTCTGCCATCAGAAAAAGAAGAAACACTAATCATTTCTCCAGCATGTTTTGAAACATCAACAGTATAATTTATACCAACAGCAGAGGAGAAGTTGTAAGAGGCGTTATATAAATCAGGATTACCGTTCGTATATAAAATGTTGTTTTGTTCATCTTTTTTAAATTTTAAAAGATGGTCGTTTTCATCTTTCATGTTGTTTAACCAATTTGAATAAGAAAACTCCAAATAATTTTTAATTTCTTCCCCGGTCATTTTAATAGTGTAAAGAAGATTTTCATATTTATAAAGGTTGAACATATCTCTAACAAATACTGGGCCTTCATTAATAGCAGCATTAAAAGAAAGGGGAGATGCAAAAGAAACATCAGCACCGGTAATTTTTAGTTGAATGTTTTGAACCAAATCTACAAAAGGTGAATCACCGAAGAAAGAATCTTTTGTTGTTATCGTTTTAGTAAATGTACATATTTGTTGTGTTGTGTAATTTTTTATTTCCATAAAAATATTTTCAAAATGTTTTAAGAATGACTCATCTGGTAGATAATTTTTTATTTCTATTATTTCACCGGTAATAATCTTGTTTTTTTTATCTGAAAGATTAATTGTTACATTAGCAACGGCAGCTGTTCTTGCACCATTAATACCTCCAATAATTACAACATTTTTATTATCTATGTTTTTTACAGAATAATTCCATCCGTGATGATCATGTCCAACAAAAACAATATCAAAACCCGGAACTTGTTTTGCTACTAATTCAGAGGCGTTTTCATTTCTAGGAGTATCTGCATTTTGATTTCCATATGTATAATCCGTTCCTGAGTGAAAAAGACCAACAATAATATCTGGCCTTTCTTTTTCTTTAATAATTTTAACCCATTTTTTTGTAGTTAAAACCATATCTTCAAAATCTATATTGCTCCAAATATTTTTTGGCAGCCACAATGGAATGCCTGGCGTTATCATTCCTAAAACAGCAATTTTAACGCCATCTTTTATAAGAATTTTATATGGTTGGAAATAAGTCTTTCCTGTAGTTTTGTTTATTGCATTTGCAGCAAGCCATGGAAAATTAAATTCTTTTTTAATTTTATCATAAACATTGTGTCCAGGCTCAATATCGTGATTACCAACCGCTCCTACATCATACTTCATATAATTCATTACTTGAGCAACAAGATGTTTTTCATTTGTTTTTTCAAAATTATAATAATAAACGGCGGGCTGACCTTGCAAAATATCCCCTGCATCTAGTAGAATTACCTGTTGGTCTTTTTTAGTTCTTTCTTGTTTTACATATGTATAAACCTGCGAAAGGGATGTTTTAGCATTTTTATCATTTTTAAAGTCGTAAGGAAATATACTTCCATGAACATCAGTTGTTTCAATAAATTTTAATTTTACTATCTGTGTATAAACAGAAAAACTTGAAATAAAGATAAATATTAAAACAAGAGAAAATATTTTAAGTGGTTTCATGTTCTTTTAATTTTTTCTTTCTAATATAATAATTTCGTTACCAACAGAGATGGTTCCAAGATTTTGTTGTATTAAATTTTGACCGAACATAACTTTATTGTTTTCTTTTCTGTAACTACTTAAAGTTAAAAGAGGTTCATTGTTTCTTTTAGTGTTTTCCTGATCTGTTGTAGTGATAACACATCTTGCACATGGTTTTACAACCAAAAAAGTAATTTCACCTATTTTAATTTTCTTTAATTTATCTTCTTCAAAAGGATTTCCACCTGTAAAAACAAAATTAGGACGGAATCTATTAATGGGTAATGGAATATCAAGTCTATTATTTAAATCATCCAAAGAAGATTGTCCAATAATTAAAAAAGGATAACCATCAGCAAAACTTACTACTTCATTATTATGTGCATAGGATTTATCAACATATCTTTGTGTTGCGTCAGGCATATAAACAAGCTTACATTTTATTTTAAAAATATCACACAGCCATTTATCAACATTAGTGTTATAATGTAAAGCATGACAAAAATCTTTCCAAATTTGAATAGTTATCTTTTTCCCAATATTTATTTTTGCAGGGATAGTAATGGGCTTAATTTTTTTTGTTTTATGTTTTAATATAATTGTATTGTTTTCAATTGATGTAGAAATCAATGCCATTTCTGGTAGAATTCTCTGAGTTATGAAAATATTATTTTCATCAACAAGCAGCCACCTTCTATCATTTTGCAATCCGGTTTTTATAACATTTGATGAATCAATGGAAATGCCCGCCATTGATTTTATTGGATAAATAAATATTTGAGATAAAATTAATTTATTCATTCATTTACAAGTTTTATAACTGTTATCTGCGGAGTTGAATTATAACGAACAGGAGCAATTGACATGCCTAAACCTCCTGTAATAATAGCAGTTAAATTATCAAATTTAAACATGCCTTTGACATATTTTGTTTCTATTAAAGTTGGAGTCAAATTTATAAAAGGAAATAAAAATTTTATTTGTCCACCGTGTGTATGACCCGCAAGGTAAAGATCATAATTATATTTTTTAGCTTTATCAATTAAAAAATTACTGGGTTGGTGCGTTAAAAATATTTTTAATTCATAATCGTTTGTTTTATCAACAAGACTATCTAATACTGTGTCGTTTATCTTTTGTACATAAGTGTTTGTAACAAATGTAATTCTAATTTTTGAAGAATCAATTGCTAATGTAATGTTTCCATTATCAATCATTTTAATATTTTTATCAACCAATACTTTTTCAATCTCTTTAAGACTTCTTTTTGTATCCCATCTATAAGCCCAATTGTCGTGATCTCCAACACAAGAATAAACACCTTGTTTAGATTTAATTTTTCCTGCCATTTCAGCTGAAAGAGTTATATAATTTGGTGTTGATGTAATAAAATCTCCACCAATCAAAACCAGATCGGGTTTTTCATTATTTACCATAGTAACAAAATTATTTAACCTGTTTTTGTCGGTGTAGCGGTCAGCCTGCATATCAGAAATAAAAACAATTTTAAAGCCGTTAAGATTAACCGGTAAAGAACTTTTTACAAAGTTATAATTACTTATTTCTATTGTGTTATAGTCGTATAAAATTCTACATGGTACATAAATAGAAAAAAAACAAAAAATTATTAGAGAAATAAGAGCAGAATATTTTTTTACTTTTGTCCGTAAACCCTTTTTAAAAAGTTTTATTACAAAAGCGAACAAATCTACTATGATAAATAATAAAATTGACTGTACCATTAATAACAGCAATATCCAGAAAGGAAAAACCAAAACAACATCTAAGAAAATGTTTTCAGGGAAAACCAACCTATTATTACTTGTTATAATAGAGTATGAAAATAATAAAAGCAGATATAATGGAAAAAGATTAAATATTATAAAAAATATTATGTTAAATAATTTTAATTTCTTAAAAGATACATTCCCAAACACACTTTTTAATGAGTTGTTGACTTTTTTTAAAAAATAAAACTCAATCCCGGCAAGTAAAAGCAAAAAAACAACAATTCGTATTATCCACATAATTATAATTTGTTTAATTCATCCTGAAATGATTTTTTTAGGCTTTTAATAATAAGTAAATAAGAATGATCGATCCATTCATAAATTAATTCATCAGGAACAGATCCATCCAGCAAAACCGTATTCCAATGAATTTTATTCATATGATAACCAGGTATAACAGCATCAAACCTCTCCCTTAGCTCCACCGCTTTTTCCGGCTCACACTTAACATTAATGCTGTGAAGAATATTTATGCTTAAGATTAGAAATATTTTTCCCATTACTTTATATACAGGGGAAACATCATCAAAAGGGAGAGATTCTTTGACGCCTTTTTTGCTTAGACAATAGATTCTAACCTTTTCAAGATTCATATTCTTTTGTTTTTTAACATTTCAATTGACTTATTGTAAACAACATCAACAGTAATATCGTTAATGCTAATTGTTGGGGCTTGAATAGAGAAACTATTTTTGCTTCTAGGTCCCCACTTGTAACTATTTGTTGGACCAAACAAAGCTAAGACTTTTCCACCCACTGAATCAGCAATGTGCATTGTGCCTGTATCATTAGTGATGTATAAATCAATTTTATTTAATAGTGCTGCAAGTTTTTTTAATTCAAGACTTTCAACTATTCTGTAATATAAACCATGTTCTTTTAAAAATATTAATATATTATTTATTACAACCATGTCGGTATAACCGGCTGTTATTAAAAAGTAAGGATGATATTTATCATCAAGTTTCTTCATTAAATGCTTGAAATTTTCAACATCCCAAATGTTTTTTTCTTTACCCGCACCTGGATGAATACCGATAATTGGTTGTTTTTTATCGGGAAAGTTTTCTTTTATAAAATCTTCTGCAAATGTTTCATATTCTTTATCAATTTTTATTTTAATATTTTTTAATTCGTCAACCGTTAAATTGCAACCAATTTGTTTAACAATATCCAGATTTCTTTCTTGTTGGTGTGTTTTATTTTTATTCCAAGCAAAACTCTCTTTTACATTCAAAAGATAAGCTGTCTTGTTTTTTTTATCATCAATATTTTTTACACCAACCCTTACTTTAGCTCCGGATAAATAATTAACTATATGTAAAGTGGAAGAAAGTGTAATAGTAGAGGGCACTATACCGATTTGATATTTTGTTTTTCTCAGTTCTTTCAAAAAAATAAATGTTGATTTTAAGCTGGACCTATCAAGAGTAATAATATTATTTATATATGGATTTATTTCTTTTATCGGTATTGGATAGTTTGTTTTTGATGCAACAAGAGTAATGTTGCTGTCTGGATATTTCTTTTTTAACGCCGCGTATAATGGAAGAGAACAAATCATATCTCCAACTTGGTTGTTTTTACCAACAACTAAAACATTCTTAACTTTATTTTGATGATATTTTTTTAACACAATAAAACACTGTATATAAAGATTCCCGCTTTTGCGGGAATGACAAAAATAAGTTATAAAAAATTAAAATTAATTGTTTGAATTAATCCATTGTGCAACATCTTTTGCAAAGTAGGTTAGAATCATATCAGCTCCGGCTCTTTTTATTGCTGTTAACGACTCGAGCATAACTCTTTCCCCATCTATCCAATCATTTTGAGCAGCAGCTTTTATCATAGAATATTCTCCGCTAACTTGATAAGCAGCAGTAGGCATTGCAAATTTTTCTTTTACTCTTCTAATAATATCTAGATAAGGACCGGCAGGTTTTACCATAATTATATCGGCACCTTCTTCAACATCTGATTCTGCTTCTCTAATAGCTTCATCACCGTTAGCAATATCCATTTGATGAGAGCGTCTGTCACCAAATGCCGGAGCAGAATCCGCTGCATCTCTGAAAGGCCCGTAATATCCGGAAGAATATTTAACAGCATAACTCATGATTGGTATTTTTGTAAAACCTTTATAATCTAAAGACTTTCTTATTGCAGCAACTCTTCCATCCATCATGTCAGAGGGAGCAATTATATCAGCCCCTGCTTCAGCGTGAGAGATTGCTTCTTTTGCTAGAAGTGAGACAGTTTCATCGTTTAATATTTCTTCTCCGTTTAATAATCCGCAGTGACCATGAGAAGTATATTCACACAAACATACATCAGTAATTACGACAAGATTTTTAATTTTTGCTTTAATTTCTCTTACTGCTTTTTGAATAATTCCGTTTTCATCATATGCCTCAGAACCTTTTTCATCTTTGTGTTCAGGGATACCGAAAAGAATTATTGCAGGAATACCAAGAGAAACAACTTCTTCGCATTCTTTAATTAAATTATCTATCGAAAGTTGATAAACACCGGGCATAGATTTTACCGGATTTTTAATTCCATTTCCCGGAACAACAAACAAAGGATATATTAAATCATTTTTTGTTATGATCGTTTCCCTAACCATGTCTCTTATTAAAGGATTATGACGCAGTCTTCTTAATCTTTTTGTTGGATATATTGCCATTTAAGTCTCCTATATAATTTTTTTACTATTTAAAATTAAACAAATATTAACTTTGTTATTTGTGAACCAGTATACTTTTAGTTATTAAAATAATTTTTTACCTGATGACAAAGAATCTCTGCGCTGTTAAAACAATCACCCAGAGCAATTCCGCGTCTAAAATTACCACCGATAAAGAATCCTTTATTTTCTTTTTCAAACAATTCTATTTCTTCTAATTGTGTAGAGTAATCTAAATTATACTGAGGAATTGCTTTCTCCCAAAATTTTGAAGCAATATAAGCCGGTTCATCTTTTATTTTCATAATTTCGGAAAATTCATTTATTGATTTATTTATAAAATATTGGTTGGTTTCATTTGTTAATTTCTTGTTCAAAGCTCCCCCAACAAAAAGAGTAAAGCAAACATCATCATTATTTGTTCGATTAGGGAACAAAGTTGAATTCCAGATAGCACCTAAGAATGATTTTTTTTCATTTTGTGGAATTAAAAACCCAAAGCCATCAAGATCTCTTTTTATAGATTCTTTTTTATAACCCAGATACAAAACTAAAACAGATGGATAAAAGATTTCATTTAATTTATTTGCAGTTTCTTCACTTAAATTTGAAATTAAATTTGATAAAACATAAGATGGAATTGTTGAAACAAGTGCATCTGCAAACAATTCAGTTTCATTGTTATCTTTATTATAAATTACCTTGTATCCAGAGCCATTCTTTGTAATTATTTTAATATTAGCCGATGATAAAAAACTTTTACCCAGACTAATTGCAATTTTATCTGGAAGAGTTTGCATTCCATTTTTAAAAGAAAACATTTTTGCATTTTGTTTAGATTTTTCTGCTCTCTTTTTTCTTTGACGAATTGTTTTAATTGTACCCAAAATTAAACTTCTGTGTTTCTTTTCTAATTCATATAATTTAGGAAATGCATATTTAACCGAAAGAGAAGACGGATCACCTGCATAAACACCGCTGACAAAAGGACTTATAGCGTAGTTTAAAAATTCTTTACCTATTCTTCTTTTTACAAAATCAGCAATTGATTCTTCTTTTTCTGCTCTTTTTATAAATGGTTCAGCAAGTAAACGGAACTTAGCTTTTGTAGAAAATAACTTTGTTTTTAAAAATGAAACAGGAGATATAGGAAGAGGAAACAATTTATTGTTTTTTAAAATATATCTTTTGTTGCCCAAAGGGTTTGCATATACTAATTCATCCGATAAATTAATTTCTTCAACAATCTTTTTTATTATTGGATATGTTTCTAATGAACTGTTTGGTCCTTTATCAAAAAGAAAACCATTTTCAAAAACAGTTTCAATTGATCCCCCAGGCTGAGATTTTTTCTCTAGTACTGTAACATAAAAACCTTCTTTCTTTAAAAGATAAGCAGTTACCAAGCCTGATATTCCACCACCCAAAACAACTATTTTCTTTTTATTATTCATTTAAAAATGGTTTTGCTATTTCAAAAAGAGCATTGATAAATGTTTGAGAATCGTTTAACCCCTCCATCACAACATAGCTTTTGATGCCGGATTCTAAAGCAATCCTCTTATATTCAATACCTAATTCAAATTCTGTTTCAATATGGTCAGAAACAAAACTTATTGGTATTATTAATAGATATTCGTTTCCTTGTGAAGCGAGTTCTTTTATTTTATCCGGAGAACTTGGTTCCAGCCATTTTGTAGGACCTACCTTGCTCTGATAACAGAGAGAATATTCTTCTTTACGACTTTTCATTACAGCCGAGATTGTTTTTTTTATATGACGGCTGTAAGGATCACCTTTTTTAACATAACTTACAGGTGTTCCGTGTGCACTAAAAACAAGATATACTTTTTTTCTTTTTTCTTCGGGAAACTTTAACAAGGATTTATCAATCTTTTCGTTAATGGCTTTTATATATAATGTATTATCAAAATATGAATCTATAAAAACAGTATTTACATTTCCTTTGTAACATCTTCTCCATTCATTAAAAGAAGAACCGGTTGTAGAAATTGAATAGTGGGGATATAATGGCAATAATATTATTTTTGAATAATTATTTTTCTCTATTTCTTTTGAGGTTTCACCGGTTAATGGTTTCCAATATCTCATTGCTATATAAACATCTGTTTCAGAATTAATTTCTCTCAATTTTATTTCAAGCATTTGTCTTTGTTTTTCTGTCCACATACCAAGGGGAGATTTACCACCTATTTTTTTATATTGTTTTTCTACCTTTGGTGCGCGTTTTTTAGAAATGTATCTTGCTAAAGATTTTTGAAAAGGAAGTTTAAAAATATCTGGATCATTAAAAAGATTTTCTAAAAAAGGTTGAACTGCTTCTAAAGAATCCGGACCACCTAAATTTAATAATACAACAGCTGTTTTAGCCATAATCTTTAATAGTTAGATTTTATTAAATGGTTTTTGAATATTTTGCAGTATCTTCCTTCTTTTCTAAATATTTATCAAAATTGATAGCAATGTTTCTGATAAGAAGTTTTCCCATGTCTGTTACAGTTATCTTTTCATTTTCAATTTTTACCAGACCATCATTTTGAAAAGTTTTTAAATTATTTAATCCCCATTCAAAATATCTTTTAAAAGATATATTATATTTTACAGAAACTTCATTCATATCAAGTTCAAAGTCACACATCAACTTCATAATAACATCTCTTCTTAATAAATCATCTTCGGAAAGCTTATAACCTTTTGCAACGGGTAAAGTGTCTTTGTCTAGTGATTCATAATAATTCTTTTCATTTTTATGATTTTGGGTATAAACATTATTCAGTTGGCTAATAGCTGTTATCCCCATTGAATAAAGGTCTGTGCCCGCCTGTGTACTGTATCCTTGAAAATTTCTGTAAAGTTTTTTTTCATTTAATGCAATTGCTAGTTCGTCATCAGGTTTAGCAAAATGATCCATTCCAATAAAAACATAACCTGCAGAAGTTAATTTTTCTATCGTCATTTTTAATATATTTAATTTAGCATCTGGTTTTGGTAAATCTTCTGTATGAATTAATCCCATATGTTTTTTCATCCATGGTACATGGGCATAATTAAAAACAGCAATTCTATCAGGAGAAATATCTATAATATTTTCAACCGTTTGCGAAAAAGAGTTTATTGTTTGAAAAGGGAGTCCGTACATTAAATCCAAATTTATACTGCTGAACCCTAATTCTCTTACCCACTCAACGGTTTGTCTGGTTATATCTTCAGGCTGGATTCTGTTAACTGCTTTTTGAACTTTTTCATCAAAATCCTGAACACCCATACTAATTCTGTTAAAACCATTATTTCTTAAGGTTTCTAAATGTTCTTTTGTTAGCTCTCTCGGATCAATTTCGCAACCGTTTTCAGAATTATTTATAAAATTAAATGAAGATTTAATATATGAAGCCAATTCATTTATCTCATCAGGACGAAGATGTGTTGGAGTTCCGCCCCCCCAATGTAGCTGTGAAACTTTTCTGTCAGGAAGTAAATATGTTCTTAGTAAATCAATTTCTTTTTTTATATAAGAAAGATATTCTTTCACTCTCTCTCTGTTTCTAGTAATAAGCATATTACAACCACAGAAATAACAAAGAGTATCACAGTAAGGCAGGTGATAGTAAAGTGACAGATTAGGTAAATTTTCACCATAATTTGTTTTGATTATTTCATCAAGATAATCTTGGTTTGTAAAGGATTCATTAAAATGCGGTGCCGTTGGATAACTTGTATACCTTGGCCCCGGTTTATTATATTTTTTAACAAGGTCTAAATCAATTTGAAACATTAGAATACCTAACTATTTATTATAACTAACACTTTCTTCTTTTACATATTTAATAAATGCTTTTACTTTTTCTGTGTCTGTGTTTGGCAAAATGCCGTGCCCGAGGTTAAATATATGTCCGCTTCCTTTACCGTAAGATGCTAAAATTCTTTTTACTTCATCTTTAATTACTTTTTCATCGGCAAACAAAACTGTTGGATCCATATTTCCTTGTAAAGAAACTTTTTCCCCGATTTCATTTCTAACTTTGTGCAAGTCCATTGTCCAATCAAGGCCAACTACATTTGCACCGGTATATGCAATCTCTTTTAAACTATGATGAACCCCTTTTGCAAAAACTATAACAGGCTGATCTGATCTTTTAATGTTAGAAATTATTTTTGAAATATATCGGAGTGAAAATTCATTAAAATCTTTTTGGGAAAGAACCCCACCCCAAGTATCAAATATTTGTACTGCATCAGCGCCGGCTTCTATTTTTGCAGATAAATATTCAGCGACAATATCAGCAAGTCTATCTAGAATAGAATGAGCTAGTTTGGGATTATTATAAAGCAAGCTTTTAGCATTTAAAAAATTTTTTGATCCGCAGCCTTCAACCATATATGTAAACAATGTCCAGGGAGAACCGCTAAACCCAATAAGAGGAACCCGATAATTTAAATTCTTTTTCGTGAGAGCAACGGCATCTAAAACATATTTTAAATTTTTTGTTGGATCGATAGATCTTAATTTTTTAAAATCATTTTCGTTCCTAATTGGTTTTTCAAAAACGGGCCCTTTTGATTCTAACATTTCTAACTTCATTCCCATAGCTTCGGGAATTACAAGTATATCAGAAAAAATTATTGCAGCATCAACCCCAATTATATCAACGGGCTGGATTGTTACTTCACTTGCAAGTTCGGGTGTTTTACAAAGAGTTAAAAAATCTACTTTATCTCTTACCGCTCTATATTCCGGTAAAAAACGACCGGCTTGTCTCATCATCCAAACAGGTGTTCTTTCAACTGCTTGTTTTTTGCAAGCTCTTATAAATAAGTCATTTTTTAATTCAGCCAAATTTTTCTCCGTAATATCATTTTTTTTCTTTATAGTAATTGATTATTGCATTTATTAATCCGTTGATTGTATATTCTTCAGGCATAACATCTACACTAACATTTTTTAATTCAATTGCAGATTTGGTTGTTGGACCAATGGACGCAACAGAATAACATGAAAAATATTGTGCTGGATTAGTAATATCTAACAGCTTTAAAAAATTTTTAAAAGTAGAAGGACTTGTAAATACAAACATATCCGGCTTTTTCTCTTTTAACTTATTTATGTTTTTGGTAACTGTTTCTTTGCTTGGTAAAGTTACATTGTAAACACTTGCCGATTTTAATATTGCACCTCTTGCTGTTAATCCAAGAGGCAACTCCTCTCTTCCAATAGCAGATTTAGGAATAAAAACTTTTTTGTTTTTCAAATCATATTTTGATAATTCTTCAACAACACCTTCACCGCTAAATGTTTTTGGAATAATTGAAACCGGGATGTTAAATTCATTACAAGTTGTTGCCGTTTTATTACCAACAGCTACAACCTTTAAGTTTGAATAGTCTATTCTTTTTTTAATTTCATTACATCTTTTAACAAACATCTCTACTGCGTGTTTGGATGTAAAGATTATAAAATCAATTTTATCTTTTCCCAAGATAATTTCATCAAATGGTTTCCAGTTTTCAGGAGGAACAATATCAAGTGTTGGAAAAACAATTATATCCGCACCTTGTTTAATAAATGAAAGAGCAGATTCATTTGATTGTTCAATTGTTCGTGTAATAACTATGGTTTTGCCAAACAAAGGCAGAGAATAGTTTGAATCACGATCTAAGTAAAGACTTTGCAGTATAAAATTGAATAATTTTTCTCTTTCTGTTTTTAAGTGTTCTTTTGAAAAACCCTTTACAATCCCATTGTTGACGGCAGCAAATATACTACCCAATATTAATTCGGTTGTTAATTCAACATCAGTTTTTCTAAAAACACCTTCTTTTTCACCTTCGGTTATAATATCTATTAAAAGTTTTTTTAATCTGTTTTCTAACAATGTAATTTCATTACAAAGCTCATTTTGTTTGTTAAAAGATTCTTTCTGATAAATTCTAAAAAAGTTTTGATACTTCATCATGAACATATAATTGTGCAAAACAAAAACATGAAGTGAATTTACTTTATTGTTTTCTCCACCTATTTTTTCAATCAATGAATTTGTAAGAGACGACATTTTTTGTTCTATCAGAGAAAAATATAATTCTTCTTTAGATTCGAAATAATTGTAAACCGTACCTTTTGCTATGTTTGCATTTTTAGCAACATCCTCAATCATCACCTCGTGATAATTGTTTTGAGAAAAAAGCTGAGAAGCAGAGTCTATTATTCTCTCACGAGTTAGCCCTTTTTTTTCATCTCTATTTGTTTTTTTAATAAGTGTAGGCATTACAAATTATTTATTATAAATCTCATTCAATATTTTTTTCCCACCAGCTTTTAAAAGATCTTGTGCTAAAGTTTTTCCCAGTTTTAAGTAATCTTCTTTTCTACCACGGATATTTTTAGAATATGTTACGGTTCCATCAAGAGAAGAGATAACTCCACTTAAATACAGACCATTAGATTTAATTTCAGCAAGAGCACCAACAGGAACTTGACACCCCCCCCCAATGGTTTTTAAAAATTCTCTTTCAGCACTTACTTCTATAAAAGTCTTTTCATTGTGTAATGGTTTTATTAATGCTTCAGCTTCTTTGTTGTATTTGTTTATTTCTATCCCTAACGCGCCTTGGCCAACCGCTGGCACAATCTCATATGTTTTTATATATGATGAAATATATTTTTTAAGATTTAATCTCTCTACACCTGCACGGGCAAGTATAATTGCATCCCAATTAGAATTTAAAAACTTACTAATTCTTGTTGGCACATTACCACGGAGATCAACTACATTGATATCAGGTCTTAAGTGTAAAAGCTGGCTTTTTCTTCTTAGAGAGCCTGTAGCAATAACCGCATTATACGGTAAAGATGAAATTGTAGTATTTTTTTTCTTTGCAATTATAACATCTTCAACAGGATGTCTTTTTGTAACAACTGCAAGTTTAAGATCTTTTGGAAGTGATGTTTCAAGATCTTTTAAACTATGAACAGCAATATCTATTTTGTTTTTAAGTAAAGCATCTTCAAGTTCTTTTGTAAACAAACTTTTATCACCAATCTTTGAAAGAGCTTTGTTTAAAATTTTGTCACCCTTGGTTTTTATAATTTTAATTTCAACATCAAGGTTCTTGTGAATTTTCTTTAATTCTTTTTTAATGTGTTTTGCCTGCCATAGAGCAAGTTCGCTTCCCCTGGAGCCTATAATTATTTTACTCATTATTATTTTTTTTCTCCGTAATTGATTTATCAATCCCAAACATTTCTTTTAATATTCCAACCTTTGTTTTAGTTATTACAGAATCATTTTCTTGCTCAGCAGCTTTTCTTAATTCTGTGGTAGGATAATGAAGTAATTTATTTATAATTCTTTTAGTAATAATTTCTAATTTTTCATGATCGCCTTCTAAAAACTTATTCTTATTTTTCTTTACCTCTTCAGCTCTAATATTTTCAAAATGCTCTCTGAGAGTTCTTATTGTGGGCGATGCATCAAGAGAGTTATACCAATTACCAAACTCTTCTAACTCTTCTTTAATAATTAGTTTTACTTTAGGTATTTCTGAATTTCTTTTTTTGAGGCTCTGTTCAACAATAATATTTAAGGAATCAATGTCTTTATAAAAAACATGATCAATGTATTTAGAATCAGGATCGATATCTCTTGGGACTGCAATATCCATTAAGACGACAGTTGATCCCTTTCTTTCTTTCATTGAAGATTCAATATCTTTTTTTGTAAGAATTAATCCTTCATAACTTGTTGCACTTATAATTATATCAAACTGATATAGTTGGCTTTTAAATTCATTAAAATTTATGGTTGAACACTTTAATGTTTCTGCTAATTTATCAGCTTTTTCTTTAGTTCTGTTTGTTATAGTTAACTTTCCAATTCCTCTGTCTCTTAAATGTTTTGCCGCTATTTCTCCTGTTTCTCCGGTACCAATTACCAACGCTGATTTTTTACCGAGAGAAGAGAATATTTTTTCAATTAACTGTACCGAAGCAAAACTAATTGTAACAGCTCCTTCGGAGATACTTGTTTCTGTTATTACCCTTTTGCCTACCCTTGTTGAGGAGGCAAATAAATGACGCATTAAAAAACCTGATGCTTGTAGATCATCTGCTATTTGAAAAGAACTTTTAATTTGTTTAAATATTTGGTTATCACCAACTATCTGAGAATTTATACCTGCTATTACTTCAAACAGATGCTGCACTGCTTTAGAAGAGGAAAAGTTCTGAAAATTTTCTTCAGTTATTTTTATGTTTGACTTTCCATTAAGTAGAAAATTCTGAACATCTGTGTGGAGAGTATTAACATTTTTTGGAATTCCGTAAACCTCTGTTCTATTGCAGGTAGAAACAATTAAACATTCTGTGAATAATTTTTCTTTTGCTTTTAGTGTAATGGTTCTAATTTCATCATCATTTAAATGAAGTGCTTCTCTAACCTCTACCGGCGCTGTGTGATGATTTATGGCTATGGCAAGTAAATTCATAATATTAATAAAATGAGTGGAAGCTCTGTGAAATAAAATTAGAAATTGCAGTTGATAATATTGCAATTATAAAACCAATAATTGATAAAGTTACAACCTTCTTACCTTGCCATTTGCCTAAAAATTTACTTAAAATTCCAACACCGTATAAAATCCAGACTAAAGATGTTCCTATTAGTTTTGGATCAGCGTAAGAAAATTTAGGAAATGCATTTGGAAGCCAAATAACACCAATTACAATAGCTATGGTAAGCATCGTAAAACCAATTAAAGATGAATAGAAACTTAAGCGTTCTAAAATTTCAAGACTTGGCATTCTTTCATATATCAATCCAAATCTATTTGTTTTTATTTCTTTATAAAGCATAAGAAACAAAAATCCGTAAACGGAAGAAACAGTAATTGCCGAATAACCTACTAAGGCGGTAAAAACATGAAAACCTAATAGGTTATTTTTTAAAACTTCTTTTACAAAAAATTCATCTGGAATATTTAAAGTTGAGATAATTTGAAATAAAATTGAAAAAATAATTATAAACGGACCTGTTCCTCTTATGTCAGTTAATAACTCCAATATGAAATAAGAAAATGAAATAGCAAAAGCCATTATCGTAAATATTTCAAAAACATTTGTAATAGGTGGGTGTTCAAATTGTATTGTTCTTAATAATAAATAACAAATATGAAGCAAAATGGTTAGGAATAAAAAGAGTCTTTTTGAATTTGCATACTTATTATTTCCCTTTGCAAAATCATAAGAATAAATTGTAAATGTTATAATATAAAGAACCGGTAATAAAAAGTTTAATGAATCTATAAATGGTTTCATATTCTTACCTTATTAAATTGACCGACTGGTCCAAAAATAAAGAATTATTATAAAACATCCAATAAATTGACTTAATAGTCATTTAAGATTAAATAAAAACCACGCTTTTAGTGAGAAAATAAACTATTTTAAAAAATGGGTTTAAAAACACTTAATTATTTAATATTAAAGGTAAACCATTTTTACCGGCACCAATTACAACAATTTTTGCGTTTGGAGACTTAGCTAAATTTTCTGTGGCTTCAATTCCTTTCCATCTAAGTAATTGATCACTAATTCCTTTTGAAACTATATCCTGAAAATCTGCAATACCTTTAGCTTCAATTCTTTTTCTTTCAGCTTCTTGTTTTTCTTTTAAAAGGACAAATTGCATTCTTTGACTTTCCTGATCAGCTTTGAGTTTTTCTTCAATTGCTGCTGTTAGCCTTGAAGGTAAAACAATTTTTCTTAAAGGTGCGGATTCTATATTAATACCTCTTGCACCTACAACTTTTTCCAGATCAACTTTAATCATTTCAGCTAGTTTTTCCCTTTGGCCTGTATAAAGAGCCTGTGCATCATATTGAGAAGTAACCCCCCTAACAACTGATCTAAACTGAGGTATAACAATTTTGTCAACATATTCTTCACCAACTGTTTTATAAATTTTATTTGCATTTTCCATATTTAAACTATAAAGCAAACTTATTTCTAACTGTACACTTAATCCCTCTTTTGAAGGAACATCCATTACTTCTCTCATTTCTTGTGTACGAGCATCAAACTTAACAACTTTTGCAAGTGGATTAACTAGATTAACTCCTGGCAGCAAAGTTTTATCACTTACATTACCAAAAAAATCTATTACGCCAACATGACCGGCTGGAATAACTGTCCAAATTTGAACAAAGGCAATTAATATTGCAGCCGCCATTCCCATTATAGCAAACTTTGACTCTTGTCTTTGCCCTCTTTTTTTAGCGGCGCTATATACAAAAAAGGCTATGACCGCACCTAAAATTCCTAAAATAAATAACATTTCAACACTCCTTAAAAATTATATTTTACTAAAAGATGATTTATCGATGTTAAATATACTCAATAAAATCAATAGTATAAGTGTGATTTGTAAAATGAAGAAAATAGTAGTTTTAAATTTTGAAATGAGTGGTGTAAAAAAGATGTCATCTTTTAAAAAAATGACATCTTAAAAAAAAGCATTTTTAATTTTTGTATTCTTTTAAGAATCCCATAAATCCTATTCT
>PFVA01000203.1 GCA_002790365.1 Ignavibacteriales bacterium CG_4_9_14_3_um_filter_30_11 | reverse complement strand
CCATCGCTGTCAACTTTTACACCTGCTGGTGTTCCCGGACATTTATCCATATAATCAGCAACTCCGTCACCATCTGAATCTAATGGGCAGCCATTACTGTCAACTTTTACACCTGCTGGTGTATTTGGACATTTGTCAATATAGTCAGCAACTCCATCACCATCAGTATCTAATGGACAACCAAAATCATCAACTTTTACACCATTTGGTGTATTTGGACACATATCTTTAGAATCAACAACACCGTCACCATCAGTATCTTTTTCATTTCCAAAATAATATGAAAGAGACACACCTGTTGAAAACACTAAGTCGATAGCATCACCAGAATTGTTATCATCAAAGTAATCATTGTTTGTACCCAATCCACCAAATGCAGCTGCATATACATTCAAGCTTATTTTATCAGAAGTCATAAATCTTAAATCTAATTGAGCATTTCCTATAACCGTATTATTATCATAAACATTTGCAGCAAAATTAGGTAAGTTAATATCGTTAATATTTTTGGGATAAAATTTGAAATAAGAAGCACCACCTGATATAGTTGTATAAACTTTATCACTTAATTGAAAAGATATTTGAGGTCCAAATCCGATAAAATAAAAAGGAGTTTGGAATTCTTTTACAGCACCTGTACCACCTTTACCTGCAAAAGCTCCTCTTGCTCCATAAAGTTTAAGTCCCCAAGTAACACTTGAAGAAGATGGGAAATTATATTCAATAGAACCGTTGAATAAAGATCCAGGTTTTACGGTTGGATAATCTGTATAAGCTAGAGTTATACCATATCCACCAGAAAGAACAAATGTACGAGACAAAAAATTATGGTTAGAATTACCATTTATATCTTGTCCAAGATTAAGCTGCGTTAATCCGAAAATTAAAAAAATTGTAAAAATCAATTTTCTCATTTGGTCACCTCTTTTTATTTATAAAAAAAATATTAGAAAACAGTTATTTATCAAAAAAAGAAAATTTCTAATTTTATGATATTGTAATAAATTTCAAACAACTTTGGAACATTAAAATAATAGGGTTTATAGGATTATAGTTTAAAAGGTTAAAAAGATTATAAAACTATATGGTAATTTGTTTTCCCTCAGAAGTAAAAGTCGATAAAATAGGTCTAAATGTCAACAAAATAATTAAAACTTTATTTTATTCCTGTAGAACTAACACTAACTATTTTTATTTTGGTTATACCCTCAAATACTTTATTTTTAGAATATCCTAGCCAACCCTGTGAAGCCCAACTATTAATATTTAATGGACATTCTTTTTGAGGAACAATTTTAGTGTGCTCAACAACAAAAGTATCATCAATATAAAATTTGATCTCAGTTTTTGTCCAAGTAAAAGAATATTTATGAAACTCTTTAATAAATCTTTCATTTAATTCAATCCCATGAGATTCTCTTCTCCTTTGATCCCAAGCATTTGGATCAGCAGAACAAGAATTTCCTTTATACCCCCAAGGTTTTATAGCTCTTTGCCAGGATGTAAAATATGCAAACAATTTTCCTCTCAATGATGGATGAGCTTCTAATCCATATTTTACAACTTCTATATCAATTTCATTGTTGTTGTTACATACATTTGGGTTATTTGTATTTTCATCAATCAGATGAACAAAAAATGCTGAAACAATCCCCGGTTTATCTGTTGGCTTCATTATAATATTATATGTATAACCATTAACAGGACTAAATTTTTTATTTTGTAATTTTACTTGAGAACCATATTCGTCTACACAGTCATAATTGCTAATACTATTTAATCCAGCTGATAGATTTAAAATATTATTTTTAATTTTAACATAGGAAGATGAAAAAGAAGGATTTTCAAATAATTCTCTAGCTTCAGTATTTCTTAATTCCCATCCATCTAAATTCTCAAATGATTTGTAATAGATATCACCTTCACATTCAGCTATAGGCTTATGGTCAAATACACCTGGCAATGTAATAGTTTGATCATTTGTGGGTTCACAATTATTTTTATTAGAATTCTTTATAGAATTGTCATTCATAAATATTGAAGATAAAATAAATGTAATTAAGATTACTTTCATAATATTAAATAATCACTTAATTATAAAATCCTTATATGGTTTGAATAAATCCAGGCATGCCCTTGATAATATATTTCTACTCGATAAACTCCTTTGGTTTTAACAAAATAGTTTAATTCAAAATTTTGTTTCTTTTCTACAAGTTTACCGTTACAAAATAGTCTTATTTCTGCATCTTTAGCAGGTAATAAAATTTTTAATTTAACATCTGATTCAAAAGGGATAGTTTCCCCCATCATAAAATTTTTATTATTTATTTCAGCATAAAATCTAAACCCTTTTGAATCACATCTATAATCATTAGCAATAAAACAATTTCCTTTTTTCAATGCTTCATAAATTAATTTTTTAGCAGTAATAAAATCATTTTTATTTTTCAATTCTTTATATAGCAAAATATGTGTTCTAATAGATTTAAAAAGTACTTTGTAAGGAAATATTTCTACTTCAAAAAATCCAAGAATATTGTGTTTGTGTGCGTGTGCATCAACTCCGCCAATTCCAACTACTGGTCTTTCTAAATTTAATTCATCCCATTTTTCCAATGTTTCTTTTTGAGGTGCTTCGATAGATTTTAACGGATGAACAAATGCCTGGTATTTTTTTTCTTCAGTTAAATTTTCCATCCACTCTGACATATGGTTCCAAATTTCGATGCCATTAAAATCGCTGCAATCCCACTCCGTCCATGGATAAGGAGGATGCTCTTCCATATGTTTTCTCTTTTCGTGGGGATGAGCTAAAAAACCTATACCGCCTGCTTCTTTAACTTTTTTAACATACTCTTTTGCAGGTAGTCTTGTTGAATAACTATCTTCAATACCAAAAGACAAATAATGATTTTTATTTTCTTTATCATTTAATTCACAACCTACAAGGAAAAGAGTATTGCCGTACCAACCTTCATAACCATCTTTTAATGCTTTGATAGTGTTGTGATCTGTTAAGATTAAATAATCCAAGCCAACTTCTTGGGCATAATTAATTATCTCTTCAACTGTTCCTGTTCCATCGGAATAAACTGAATGTATATGTAAAGCACCTATGTATTCGTACATAACCTATCTGTTGATATTTATCAGGTAAAATAAAAAACAAAAAGTAATTAAAAAAAATTAAATGGATACACTCTTTGGAAAGGTAATAAAATTATTCCACTTTATTAGAATTAACTTCAAATAATGTTGAATATTTTGTGGAGTGTCCGTTGGTAAGTGTGCTTAATTTATTTATTAAAATATTAATTCTTTCGTTTTCTTCGTCGTCAGAATTTTCAAATGCTTCAACTGATTTATAAGTATAGATTTCTTCAAAATGATTTGGTTTGCCTTTAACTTCGTAAACACTATAATCTTCTAAACTATCAAAATTTAGTAAAATTTTTAATTCTCTAATTAAAGTTAAATATTCTTCTCTTTTTGATGGTTCAATTTCGTAGCTGATCATCAATTTAACACGGCTCATCAATTCTCCATAAATTTTTATTTACAAATTTAAGAAATATTCTCCAATAAACATTGTTTTTGCCGGACCTGTAAGACTAACTTTGTTGAATTCATAATTATTCTTTTTAAAATCAACAATTAATTGTTCTCCACTTTTTGTAACTAGAGTAACAGGAGGTTTTAATCCATCAACTAAATTAGCAATTATGGCTGATGCAACAGAACCTGTTCCGCAGGCAAGTGTTTCATTCTCCACTCCCCTTTCAAAAGTACGAATATGCACTTTGTCATCAATAATTTTTATAAAATTTACATTTGTTCCACCAGGAGAAAACTCAGGAAGATTTCTAATTTCTTTCCCTAATTCATAAACAGGAAATTCTGAAATATTATCATAATTAGATTTTATTTTTTTAGATTCACTTAAAACATCTCCAATTTTAATTACCAAGTGAGGTGAACCGGTATCTACAAAATTACTAGTTATTAATTGATTAGTTGCTTTTACTTTAAAATTCAATTTAATTTTATTGGGTGACATAAAATCAAAACGAATTAACTCATCTTCTAAAACACTTCCGGTATATGCTAAATTATTTGATAAAAATTTTACATCTTTTGAAGAGATCCGTTTAGTGTCTTTTGCAAATTTTATTGAGCATCTTGCTCCGTTACCGCAAAGTGTATTTGTAGTAGCATCTGAATTATAATACTGCATTTCAAAATCAAAATCTTTCTTATCTTTAATTACTATAAGTCCGTCAGCACCAATGCCGGTTTTACGATTGCACAATTTTTTAACCAACTCATTAGAAATAGATAAACCGAGGTTTTCTTTTTCATCAAGAAAAACAAAGTCGTTTCCGGCACCGCTCATTTTTGTAAATAATAATTTCTGCATAGTTATACAAATTTAAGTTAAAATTATATCTTAATAAACTTTTTGAGTAGGAGTAAAAGTACATTCTCAAGATTGAAACCAAAGAGTAATAATTCTCTAAAATGGTATTTCTTTTTATAAAAAAATAAGAATTTGATTAAAAATAAAAATCAGTAAGGTGAGAAAAATATGG
>PFVA01000042.1 GCA_002790365.1 Ignavibacteriales bacterium CG_4_9_14_3_um_filter_30_11 | reverse complement strand
AAGTCCAGAATTTTGAGATCTTTTTAATCCACGCCCTAAAGGGCGTGGCAAGTCAAAAACAGATTTTGCGTAACATCAGTTCTTAATTAAACTAAATCCATTTCATTTCATTATACCAATCACAAGTTTGTTTTATCCCCTTTTCTATCGATATATTTTGTTTGTAGTCAAAATCTTTTATGGCTTTTGAAGTATCACAAATCCAATTCTTTTGAGTTATATCTTTTGCTTTTTCAATATTTAAAGTGGCTGCCTTATTACTAAGAAATGATACGAATTGAGAAATTGCTGCAATTGTAAAAACCATAAAATGTGGGAATTTTATACTGATAGGTTTTTTATTTAATACTTTTGAAGTCACTTTGCCAATTTCATCCCAATTATAAAATTTTTCAGAACTAATAAAATAAGTCTCACCTTTAGCTTTTTCTGAAATTGAAGATTTATAGATCCCATTAACAAGATCTATTACATGAATAAGACTTACTTTTTTTTGATCAAATCCTATTTTTGTAGTTACCCCTTTATTAAATGTTTTAAAATATATTAATATTTCTGTATCTCGTTCACCATAGACTGCAGGTGCTCTGCAAATTGTTATTGGGATTTTATCCATATAAGAATTTGCAAGTTTTTCTTCTTCAAGTTTACTTCTTCCATAAGTTGTAATTGGTCTGCATTCACTCTTTTCATTTACAGGAATTTCATCTAATGATGGTCCAGTTGCAGTTTGACTGCTTATTACCACAAACCTTTTTAAATTTGGAGAGACTTCAACAGCTACATCTAAAAGATTTTTTGTTGTTTCAACATTTCCTTTAAAATATCCCTCAGGTTTAATAGATTTTACCACACCGGCAACATGATAAATATAATCTGCATTATTTAAAACATCTTTTAATTTTTCTTTATCAAATAAACCACAATCATAAATTTCAACTTTTTTACCATTTAACCATCTAAGATCACTAGTTTTTCTTGTTATGCATCTAACTTTAAATCCTTCAGAAATTAAAAGATCTACTAAATGACTGCCGACAAATCCTGTTCCCCCTGTAACAACTGCAATTAATTTATTTTCCACTTGTTATATATTTTCTCAAAAATTGTTTTTAATTTTGTACATTATATCTAAATTTAATAAATATAATATTAAATATTTTACATTTCACTTGTAATCAATTTTGGAGGACTTTTGGATTTATTTAAAAAGTGCTACGACTTTACCAGGGCTGACGAAATAAAAGCTGCCGGTCTTTACCCTTACTTTAGAGCAATTGAAGAAAACGAGGGACCAGTTGTTCAGATAGAAGGTAAAAAGGTTATAATGGCAGGTTCAAATAATTATTTAGGATTGACTTCACATCCAAAAGTTAAAGAAGCCGCAATTGAAGCTATTAAAAAATATGGTACCGGATGTTCAGGCTCAAGATATTTAACCGGAACATTAGATTTACATATTGAATTAGAACATAAACTCGCAAAATTTTTTAATAAAGATGCGGTTCTTTTGTTTAGCACAGGCTATCAAACCGGACAGGGTATAATTCCAACATTGGTTCAACGCGGTGATTATGTAATTTCAGATAGAGATAATCATGCGAGTATAGTTGCCGGTAATTTAATGGCAAAAGGTGCAACTGCCGAAATGGTAAGATACAAACACGAAGATATGGATGATTTGGAAAGAGTTTTAAAGAAAATTCCTGAAGAAGCAGGTAAATTAGTTGTGAGCGATGGTGTATTCAGTACTGGCGGAGAAATTGTTGATTTACCAAAATTAAATTCAATAGCAAAAAAATATAAAGCTAAAATTTTAATTGATGATGCTCATTCAGTTGGTGTTATTGGTAAAGGTGGAAGAGGAACTGCAAGTGAATTCAATCTTGGAAATGATATTGATTTAACTATGGGTACATTTAGTAAAACTTTTGCATCGCTTGGGGGCTTTGTTGCTGGTGATTCAAAAATTATTGATTACATAAAACATATGGCTTCGTCATTAATATTTAGCGCTTCTCCTACTCCCGCATCAGTTGCTTCTGCTTTAGCCGCTTTAGATATTTTAGAAAAAGAACCCGAAAGAGTAGATAAACTTATCTCCAATGCAAATTTTGTAAGAGAAGGAATGAAAAATTTAGGATTTACAGTTCTTGAAGGTAGAACAGCAATTGTACCTGTAATTGTTGGTAATGATGATCTTGCATTTAAGATGTGGAGAATATTATATGATAAAGGTGTTTTCGTAAATGTATTTATATCACCGGGCGTACCGGAAGGCAGACAAATGATGAGAACCAGTTATATGGCTACACATAATGAAGAACAATTATCTAAATTATTAGATGTATTTAAAGTAACCGGTAAAGAACTAGGATTGATTTAATATATGTAATATTATTTTATTTATTAAGCATACCTCTAGGTATGCTTTTTTAATTTAAAGAAAATTTAATATGGACAGCATAAAAGTAGAGTTAGTTAAAGATAAAAAAGGGGTAATGAAATTCATAAAATTTCCTTGGGAAATTTACAAAGGGAATGAATTTTGGGTACCGCCATTAATTTCAGATAGGAAAAAAATATTAGACAAAAATATAAATCCTTTTTTTGAAAACGCAGAAGCTGATTATTTTTTAGCTTATAAGAATTATAAAATAGTTGGAAGAATTGCTGCAATTAAGAATGATCTGCACAACAAGCACCATAATGAGAACATAGGTTTCTTTGGTTTTTTTGAATGTATTGATGATCAAGAAGTTGCAAATTCTTTATTTGATACTGTAAAAGATTGGCTAAAGAAAAAAGGATTAAATGCTATGCGTGGACCTGCAAATCCTTCAAGTAATGATGAATACGGAATGTTATTAGAGGGTTTTAATGATTCACCAAGACTAATGATGCCGTATAATCCGGAATATTATTTAAGACTTTGTGAAAATTATGGTTTTAAAAAAGCTAAAGACCTTTATGCTTATAAACTTGAACACGAAAAAGTTGCTTCTTCAGGTAAATTAAAAAGAGTTGCAGAAATAGCTAAAACAAGATCAGGGATAAATATTTCTCAGATAGATCTAAAGAATTTTAAATCAGAATTGGAGAAAGTAAAATATATTTATAATAAAGCCTGGGCACCAAACTGGGGTTTTATTCCAATGACTGAAAAAGAGATCGACAATATTGCCAAAGAATTAAAACCACTAATAGAACCATCGTTAGTCATATTTGGAGAAATAGACAATAAACTAGTAGGCTTTGCTTTGGTAATGTTGGATTATAATTATATCCTTAAAAAGATGAATGGTAAACTTTTCCCTTTCGGGTTCTTAAAACTTTTTACTGAGAAAAAAAACATTAAGTGGTCTAGAATATTAACTCTTGGAATAATTCCTGAATATCAAAAAAGAGGACTTGATGCCGTATTTTATTGGGATATACTTATGAGAGCTCACGAAATAGGAATTGATCTAGGAGAAGCAAGCTGGGTATTAGAAGATAACGAAATGATGAATCGTGGTGCAAATGTAATGAATGGAGAAATTTATAAACGATATAGAATTTTTGATATAGCTATTTGACTGATTTTAAATATTAAATAGCTTCATCATATTTAGCTGCATGAGCAGGATCAATTTTCTTTAATTTTATCAGCATACCCCTATAATCTTGGTAGCCTTTAAGTTTTTCTATTATCTCACCAAACTTAGCATCAAAAAAAGTTTTTAGTAAAACACTTCTAACATCTAATTTATCTTTTGAAGCATCTACCTTATCAATAAATTTTACTATAAATCTTTGTGCTTCTTTTGCATTTATGCTAAAATAATCTATCCCATAGAAATAATCATAAAATCCTTCTCTTACTTGTCTATATTTTTCATCTAATAATTCCTGAACTAATTTTCTTCTGCTATATGAACCTGTTGTACTTAACCAAGAAGCTGATGCTCCTCCGGTTACAGCAAAGTTTACAATATCTAAAGCTTTAGAAAAATATGGTGATCCACCAAGTTCAGCATAAGAGTCTAAATCAAACCCAATTAAAACATTAGCATAAAAATCTAAAAAGCTTATCAACGGATCAAATGAAGTTTCAGACTGATAAAATGATTGACCATCTTCGTATCTGAATACCCAGCGATTATCACTAACAGTCAGCATTCGTGTATAATTTTGTGAGTTATATATTTCCCTTTGGCTTGTTATTACAACTTGAGCCGAATAATTTACTTCATCAGAAGCTGATGTAAAAAAAACATCCATCGAACATTCGATTCTATTACCTTCCCACTCTCCGTTATAAAATTTAGTTTTATTCATATAGTCCTCAACACTACTCGCAAAATCATTTAGGAAATCTCTGTAGTATGTTTCCAGACTTTCAACATTGACTCTAACTTTACAATTTAATTCTTGAGCATTTATAATTGTAGAGAAGAAAAAAAGGGAAAGTAATAAATATTTCATATTTTTTTAAATCTTGTTGTAATTTATAATTTAATATATGAATTTAGTATTAAGTGTTCAATAAAAATTATTTTATGAATGAATAATATTAAATATCTTTTTCTTTCTATATTAATTTTTGCTTCATTAAATTATTCTCAAATACT
>PFVA01000029.1 GCA_002790365.1 Ignavibacteriales bacterium CG_4_9_14_3_um_filter_30_11 | reverse complement strand
TTTATTTACTTACAAATTGTCTGCCCAGAGGGCAGATTTTCCAATGGAAAATCTGGGTTTAAAAAAACTAAATTGAAAAGAATTTATTTTTTTAATTTTTCCAAAAATGTTTTTAACTGATTATAATAAAGTTTTGCAGATTGGTTATTAGCATTAAGTTTTAGACTGTTTTGTATTGCATCAATTGCGTTTTTATATTGTTTATTATAATAATATGCCCCTGATAAATTATACCATAATTGAAAATCTGCATCTGTATAATGACTAGCTTCTTCTAAATATTTTAAAGCGATAATATACTTTTCATTTTGCAGATTAATTGTACCGATCCATTTTTTGGAATAATACGATGGATTAATTTTTTCAAGTTTTATCAAATAAGGTAATGCATTATTAAATAATTGAGCTTCAATAAGTCGTTTAGCAGCATATTCATATGGGGTATCATCAAATGGTAAAAGTGCAATTAAAGATTTTATTTCTTTTTCAAAATTGTTGTATTTTTTTTCTTGAAAATATCTATCAGCAAGATAGACATGTGCTCTCTGCCAAAATATTTCTTTTTTAACAAATTGTAATGCAAGCGAATCGCTGTAATCTTTAGGTCTGTAATCTATCATTTTGTAGTTAGGTGAACCACTAGGAACAAATGGGTATGAGCCGGTTAATATATTTAATTTGAGTTGAGCAATAGTAGAATCAAATTTAGTAAAAGGGAAATTAGCATCTAACAAACTATCTTGTACATCTTCCGGAATATTATAAGCATGGCCATCTGGAAGTAATTTTGATTGATACATTTTATCATAAAAAGCCCTAGCTATTAATTTGTATCCAGTTAAATTAGGATGAAGATGGTCTACAGTGAGATTATAACCAACAGTACCATTAGGACTGGATACAGAGAATAACGAATCAATATCAATTACTGGGATATTATATTTCTCTCCTAAGTTTGAAATTACATTATTAAATTTTTCAGGTGCTCTGAATCGTAAAGCATCCAACTCTTTTGCTTGCAATAATAAATTATGGGCGTATTTATAATTACCTTTATTGTATTCATTCAGTCCTTGTTGATAAATACTGTCTGCGCCTGGAAAATCTTTTGTATTAATTGATATAAATGGTTTTTGATCGAGCAGGTTAGAAGTTAATTTTCCGAGTATAATTGGAATTTTAGCATTTTTAAAATAATTTAAAATATCTTCTAAATTTCCTTCAAATTGTTCTACTCCTTTATTAAAAACTTCTGAATGGAAGACAATTTTTGAATTACCGATTACTCTCTCCATAAGAGTTCTATTACCGGTTTCTTTTTTATTTTTGCTTTTATTGAATAAAGTGAAAAACTTTGATATTACCTTATTTAATAATTGTACCGTTCTAAAATGAGAAATAGATATATATAAATTTATTAATGATCTAGAGTTTCCCATAGAAACAGTGGAACCCACTCCAAGTGCACCATAATATTCGTTATGCCCACCGTAGAATAAAATTAAGTCAGGTTGTTGATCAATAATATCCGGGACTATATCTCTAATAGTATAAGTGTTGATAGCAGATATTCCAAAGTTAGCTACTTCAATATTCTTCTCTGGGTAAAGAAGATCAAGTCTTCTTTTTAAAAAAGCTGCAAAAGATCCGGTAAAAGCATAAGGCCAACCTTCCGCGCTACTTCCACCAAGGACAAAAACCCTATATGTGTTTTTCGTCTTTATTTTTAAAAAACTATCAGCTAATGGAGTCGGATAATTATTTAAATTTGAAAAATATTTTAAGGTTAAATTTTGATTTAAAGCAAGTCGATTTGGAAAGTTTATAGATAATGGCTTAAATGTTTCAAAGTCCTCTCCATATTTAAAAATTATTAAAGATAATTCTAATAAAATAATAAAGATAATGGGGAATAAAACTAAAACTAAATAAAACCATTTCGGAGCTTTTTTAATATTAGCATTATTGTTTTCATTATTATTCTTAGAATCCATACTCTAAAAAATCTCTAATTATTAAATGAGAATTGTAATTATAAACTCAATTTATGAATAAAATAATTTAAATTGTTCTTTTTTGTGCCACTAAAATCTTTGAATGTACTTAAATAATAAGGTATTTTTAACATATAAATATCAGGATATTGGTTTTTATGAAATGGGTATTTTCTTTTATTTTTTTTGCTATTTTTTCATTTTCTAATCTATTTTCTCAATCATTAATAGACAAACCTCTTGCAAAAGTAGGCGATTTATCAATTACTGCAGATGAGTTTTTACACAGGTATGAGTTTACGCCATTATTCGGAAAACAGAATAAAAATATGAGGGAATCATTAAAGTTAGAGTTCCTATATTCTTTAATCTCTGAAAAATTATGGGCACTTGAAGCTAAAAATCTCAAGCTTGATACAATGCAAGTTATGAAGTTTACTGAAGAAGAATATGAAAAAATGTTTATAAGAGATGCACTTTTCAGAAAGGAAATCAAAAACAAAATAAAGGTTTCTGAAGAAGAGATTATAAATGGTTTTATAAGAAAGAATACAACTTTGGAGGTAAATTATTTAATATCAGAAGATAGTACAGAAATTTATAAACTTTATAATTTGTTAGATCAAGGGATACCATTTGATACAATTTTAACCTATAGCCCTGAAAAAGAAGAGCAAAAAAAAGGAATAGAAGTAGTATATGGACAAATGGATTTAAGCATTGAAGATTCTCTATACAACCTTAAAATTAGTCAATATACTTCTCCTATGTTTACCCCTGATGGTTGGTATATTTTTAAATTATCAAACAAAAAACAAACTGTATTAAGCACAATCTCTGAAAGGGATAATGCAAGAAAAGCAATTCAAAAAATTATAGAAGCTCGAAAAGCTGCAAAATTATTTGATAAATATTATTATAATTTTTTTAAGGATAAAAAAGTAGATGTAAATTCTAAGCTATTCAAAGAACTTGCTATAAAACTCCAAACAATATTAGAGAAACGGAAAAAAGATTATTCATTAAAAAAAGATGAACCTGTATATGTTGAACCCGGGGATTTATATTTACTTGTAAGTGAATTTGGTGATGATAATTTAAACAAAGATTTTATACAGTTTGAAAAAGATCCAATGAGCTTGAAACGGTTTATTCAACAAATTATATTTGAAGGTTTTAACTCAGTAAATATTGACCTAAAGACAATTCTAGGAACATTAAATAATCAAACAAGGAAGATAATTGAATATGAATTATATTCTAGGAAAGGAGTTAATGAAGGATTAAATTTTTTACCTGAGGTAGTGAATGACACAAAAATGTGGAAAGAAAATTATCTTTATCAATATTTACTTAGCAAATTTACTGATTCAGTTACTGTAAGTGAAAAAGATATTTATGGTCAATATTTACAAGAATATAAAGCAGATATATTTCCAATGGAAGTAAATATTATTGAAGTACTTACAGATAGTTTGTCTATTGCAAATAAAATTATGAAAGAGATAAAAGCTGGAATAGATTTTAAAGTTTTAGCAGAAAAATATTCAAATAGAGATTGGACTAAAAAAAACAAAGGTGAATTTGGATTTTTTCCTGTAACTTCGTTTGGTAAAATAGGAGAAACTGCAAAAGATATGAATATTGGGGAGATAAAAGGTCCTATAAAATTACCCGAAGGATATTCAATATTTAAAGTAATTGCTAAAAGAACACCAGAGAAAAAACTTCCACAACCTTTTGCCAAAGTTAAAAATACTATTAAACGACAAATTGAATTAGACAAAACAAAATTAAAAATAACTAACTACACAATTGAATTAGCAAGAAAATATAGTATTTCAATAGACCCTAATATATTCAAATCTATTAAAGTTACTAATATAAATTCATTTGGATTTAGATTTTTAGGATTTGGGGGAAGAATAAAAGCTGCTCCATTAATTCCTTTGAATGTAGATTGGGTGCAACCGTTTATAGATAGCAATACAATTGTTCAATAAATATTTTTAATATGTATATTTTAGGAATATCTGCTTTTTATCACGATAGCGCTGCTTGTCTGGTTAAAGACGGAAAAATAATTGCAGCAGCACAAGAAGAAAGATTTACACGGAAAAAGCATGACTACAATTTTCCCATAAATGCTATTAACTTTTGCCTTAACTATGCAAAAATAACTTCTAACGATTTAGAGTTTGTATCTTTTTATGATAAACCATTTCTAAAATTTGAAAGAATTCTAGAAACATATCTTCAGTATGCACCTAAAGGTATTCAATCATTCTTAAAATCTATGCCACTTTGGATCAAACAAAAACTTTGGATGAAAGAATACATAAAAAAAGAATTATATTATGATGGAAAGATACATTTTCCGGAACACCATTTTTCTCATGCAGCATCTGCGTTTTATCCTTCACCTTTTATTGATGCAGCAATTTTAACCATGGATGGAGTTGGTGAATGGACTACAACAAGTTATGGTGTAGGAAAAGGGAATAAAATTGATATATTAGCTGATATTAAATTCCCTCATTCTCTAGGACTTCTTTATTCAGCATTTACTTATTTTACAGGTTTTCGAGTTAATTCAGGGGAATATAAAGTAATGGGACTTGCCCCTTATGGTGAACCGAAATACAAAAAAATAATTTTAGATAAATTAATAGACATTAAAGATGACGGTTCATTCAAAATGAATATGGAATACTTTAATTATCCTGCAGGTTTAAGAATGACAAATAATAAATTCAATAATTTATTTGATGGACCTCCAAGAAAACTAGAAAGTAAACTAACTCAAAGAGAAATGGATCTAGCTAGATCAGTTCAGGATGTAACAGAAGAAATAGTTCTAAAAATAGCTAATCATGTTTACAATGAAACCCATCAGAAAAATATTACTTTAGCTGGTGGTGTTGCACTTAATTGTGTAGCTAATGGAAAATTACTTAGAGAAGGACCCTTCGAAAATATTTGGATACAACCGGCATCCGGTGATGCCGGAGGTGCTCTGGGGGCAGCTTTGGCAAGTTGGTATGATTATTTAGAAAAGCCAAGAGCAGTCGATAATAATTCTGACTCACAATTCGGATCTTATTTAGGTCCTGAATTTAATGATGATGAAATAAAATCATTTATAAACGATAATGAAATATCATTTAAAGAAATTCCCAATGAGGAAATTCCAAATTTTGTATCTAAGCTAATAGCTGAAGAAAATGTAATTGGATGGTTTCAGGGCAGAATGGAATTTGGTCCAAGAGCTCTTGGTTCAAGATCAATTCTTGGTGATGCCCGTTCACCCAATATGCAGAAACATATGAATTTAAAAATAAAATTCAGAGAGAGTTTTAGACCATTTGCACCATCAGTATTAGCAGATGAAGTCTCCAATTACTTTGATATGGATACTGTAAGTCCTTATATGTTATTAGTTGCTGATGTAAAAAAAGATAAACAAAAAGCAGTAGGGGAAGATAATAAAAACTATTTTGGCTTAGACAAGTTAAAAATTATAAGATCAGAAATACCGGCAATAACACATGTTGATTATTCTGCAAGAATACAAACGGTGCACAAAGAAACTAATGAGCTTTATTACAATCTCATTAAAAAATTCAATGAAGATTACGGCTGCCCTATATTGATAAATACATCATTTAATGTAAGAGGAGAGCCAATAGTCTGCACACCTGAAGATGCTTATAAATGTTTTATGAGAACAAATATGGATTACTTAATAATGGGGAACTATTTGTTAAAAAAAGGGGATCAAAAAAATAAAATTGAATTTGATGATTGGCAAAAAGAATATGAGCTTGATTAAATAAATATGAAAGAAATAATAACCGAAATAAGAAATATCAAAGAAACCAAGAAAGATTTGCAAAAATTTGGTTTGTCTGTAGGAATAGTCTTTTTTATTTTTTCAATAGTTCTTTATTGGTTTGAAAAAAGTTCATTTTTAATTATTGGTTTAATAGGTTTGAGCTTAATTTTAGTGGCTTTAATTTTTCCTAATATATTAAAGTTGTTAAATAAAGTCTGGATGTCTTTAGCAATTATTCTTGGTTGGTTTATGACAAGAGCAATTTTAATTTTTTTATTTTATATTATACTTACTCCAATTGGAATTATTGCAAAAGTATTTGGGAAAAAATTTCTTGATTTAAAGATCGATGAATCAGCTGATACATATTGGGAATATAGAAAAGACGAAAAAATTAGTAATTCGAATTTAGAGAATCAATTTTAACATATTTAACAATGAGTAAATTTTCAATTATTAAAGAGTTATGGCGGTTCTTAAAGGTAAGAAAGAAATGGTGGCTTGCACCTATATTAATATTTCTATTTTTACTTGGTGGTTTAATTATTCTGACACAAGGTTCTGCTTTAGCACCATTTATATATTCAATATTTTAATCTTTATCATTATTTGTAATTTATTTTGATATGGAATACTAACTTCTATTTCAAAATTACAATTTCATAAGGAGCCAAAAATATTGGAGAAAAATTGCCTGTTATACGGATGTCTTTTTTAGTTAGAAGATTTTTTAAATTTTTATTGAATAAACCTTCCTTACTTAAATCTAAATTCAGTGTGACATCATTATTAGAATTATTTAATAATATATAAATACTTTTATTATTATATGTTCGTTTATAACCTAAAACATTATTCAGACTATTTGTATAAAAGAAAAAAATATCACCTAAGGATAATTCTGTATTATTCTTTCTAATTGTAATTAGCTTATGATACCAATTAAATAAGTCTTGGTTAAAGTTGACACTATCAACAGAATGTGATCTTTCAAGTGGATCAGATGTCTCAGGTTCATACTGCAAGTTTTCCCAGATCATTGGTCTCCTACAATCAGGATCGTCTCCACCCCACATACCTGCTTCATCACCGTAATAAATCATTGGTGCACCAGGCATTGTCATCTGAATTCCTACAGCAAGTTTTTGTTTTGATATTTCAATGCTATTAGGTTTTCTAACAATGTAATTATTATTATCTTTTGCGCTGGCATAATGATCATACCATCGGTCTGGATTTACAATTTGTGAAGCAATTCTGTCAACATCGTGGCTGTCTAATAAATTTTGCAAAGCATAAAAATTATCTTTTGGATAATCGCGTATCAAAACTTCAATGCTGTCGGCAAATGCTCTTGGAGATATTTGTTCTTTTTGATCAGCAATAAATTTTTTAACAGAACGAGCAAATTTATAATTCATTATACCATCAAATGAATTGCCCTGAAGCCAAGGGGATGCATTGAACATTTGATTTTTATTCCAATCTTTCCACCAAATTTCTCCTGTAATATATGCATCTGGATTAATTTCTTTAACCCAAGATCTAAAAATTTTCCAGAACTTAATATCAACTCTTTCTGCAACATCTAATCTCCATCCGTCAATTCCATCATTTGGAACACCATCATTGTTAGGATCCATCCATCGTTTTAATATTTTTTTTATATGATTTGCAAACCCTGGAGCTAATCCTATTATTGAGTCTTTCTTAATTTCCGGTAGTTCTTTGATACCATACCATCCTTGATAGTCAAATTCATTTTTTTCAGTTTTAGGATTATCCCATGAATTTATTATAAACCAATCCTTATAAATGGATTGTTGTTGATGATCTATTACATCTTTAAATGCCCAAAAATTAATCCCAACATGATTGAAAACGCCATCAATTATAATTTTAAAACCTTGTTGGTGAGATAATTTTATAAGTTTAAGAAAAAGACTGTCGGCATAGGACCACTTCCAAGTATTTTCATCATAAGGATTTTCTAAATTCCATATTATTTCATCTTTATTTGGATTAGGTCCAAAATTATTATCAATATGCCGATACATCTTTGTGTCATATTTATGAAGTGAGGGAGATTCAAAAACAGGATTAAAATATATTGCAGTAACACCTAATTTTTTTAGATAAGAAAGTTTGTTTATTACACCCTGTAGATCACCACCATATCTTCTAACACCTGAATTCCAGTAAAAATTTTGTTTAGTGCTTATTTCCCAAGGTTGTAATTTAAACCAATCAGATGTCCATGGGGATATTTTCCAGCCATTGGGAATTATATAAGGCCAGGCACCTTGCATATCATAAGGAGTTGGATCATTTGTTGTATCTCCATTTGTAAATCTTTCAGGAAAAATCTGATACCAAACTGCTGTTTTTGACCAATCAGGTACTCTTGGTATATTTTTTTTATTTTTAAAAATAGAGTTGTTAACACTAAATAGTAATATCAGACTAAATGTGATTATTTTTAACATTAAATAAATATTATAAAGAAATTAATGAATACTAAAAATTCTATAACCTAAACCATCTATTTTTAATTGAACTTTATTATTTTCCACATCTATCTTTTCATCAGTTATTAAATCTGTTAACTGAATTGATTTATAAATTTCTGGTATTTTTAGAATTAGATCTTGTAGTTTTTGATTCTTATTGAGCGCTACTAAAATTCTCTCGTTCAAATCTGATCTTACATAGGAAAAAATATTATTATCTGCTAATAAAGTAAAATAATCACCATAGCGAAGTGCCGGATGATTTTTTCTTAAATGAATTAGAGCAGTAACTTTATCAAAATTTTCTTTCTCTAATTTGTTTAACTGATCATCAAATCTCATCATTCTTC
Source organism: Ignavibacteriales bacterium CG_4_9_14_3_um_filter_30_11 (assembly GCA_002790365.1). GTDB lineage: Bacteria > Bacteroidota > Ignavibacteria > Ignavibacteriales > Ignavibacteriaceae. The sequence goes on along the minus strand of PFVA01000029.1, from coordinate 10,250 downwards.
TATTATCTGGATCTGCAGCTCCCGTCATTCCTATTTCATCTCCATAATAAATTGTTGGCAAACCAGGTATTGAGAGCAAATAAGCCATATATAATCTTAATTTTTTATAGCTTTCAGGGTAATCTACTTTTGGCGGATTATTCCAACCAGCTTCAATTGAATTACTTGAACTTGTAAGGTCACCGTCCGCATAGGCAAGAAATCTATCTTTATCCTGGCTATCCATTATGTTGCCCATTAAATTATTTTCACCGAAGATAAACAGACTCTTTTTTATTTCTTTATCTAATTGTTCAAATGAAGTATCATAATTTAAAAATGTTGGAACGGCAACATCATACAAATTAAAATTGAACTGAGCTGGCAGCTGACCATTATTTACATAAGATTTAACTAAAGAGTAACTACCAAAAGTTTCTCCCATTTGGAAAACAGTTTTGTTCTCTGGAATTTCAATTTCTTTTTTTAATCTTCTGTTAAAACTCTGCCAAAATTTATTAGGTATATGTTTTACTGCATCCTGTCTTAATCCGTCCGCTCCTGAAACATTAAGCCACCAAATAGCATCTTCACTTACAACATCAATTGCTTTTTGAGAATTTAAAAAATCAAAAGATGGCATAAATGGTTCAAACCAAGTTGTAAGTCTTTGTTCGTCCCAAATTCTAATATTAAGTTTTCCATCTGGAAGTTCTAGTTTTCCAAACCAATCTCTGTGTTCTTTGAAATAAGGGTGATCTTTGTGAACATGGTGAGCTACAATATCTAAAAGAATTTTTACATTATGATTATGTGCAGTAGCCACAAGTTCTTTCAGCTTATCTAAAGTACCAAATTTTTCTTCAACAGAACGAGGTTTAATGGGCCAATATCCGTGATAACCAGAAAACCATCTATGTGGACTTGGATACTCTCTGAATGCTTCATCAGTATTATCATAAACTGGCGAGATCCATAATGTAGTGATTCCTAATTTGTCAAAATAGCCGGAATTAAATTTGTCAATTATACCTTGAAAATCCCCCCCCATATAATTTGCTTTATCGAAAAGGGAATCGTGAACCACAGGTTTATTAATGGATTTATCCCCATCATTAAATCTGTCAATTAAAGCAGAATAAATTATAGCATCATGCCAGGTAAAATTTTTATTGTTTTTGCCGGCAGGTTCACCATTAAATAATGTTACATTTTGGATGTTACTTGACTGACCGTTTTCACAAACTACAGCTCTTAATAAATTTTTACCGCTAAGTTTATTTTTATCAATTGTTATATCAATTTTATTTCCATTTAATTTTATAGTATTATCATCTAACCCAGTATTGTTTAATAAAGCAAAAACATTTTTTGTGTTTATTTTATCACCCGAATAATAAAACGAAAATATTTTACTATTACTTTTATCAATTGAATTTAAAATATGTAGGAATGAATTATTGTTACTTTTGTTTTCTACAGTAAATACTGAATTATAAGAACCCATTCCGTTTGATATTTTTTCAGGATTACTTTTATCAAGTAGCTCTTTACCATCTGCAAAAAATTTATATTGATATCTACCGGGTTCTAATGGAATTGATATAGAGTAACTTCCATTATTATTTATCATTTCTAAATTTGATCTGTCCCAGCCGTTGAAACTTCCAAACAAAAAAACATTCTTATACTTTTTATTTGTTTTAAAATTAAATGTGAGGTATTGTCTCTTATTAACCCTTACAGGTATAAAATAATTTTTATCATTAAAATTGAAAGAAACCAATGTCACACCCTCAAAATCTATTGGTGCAGTAATTATTATTTTAGTTTTATCAAAATTTAATTTTGTTACAACATTCTCCTGTTCGTTTAATTTTAGGTTCTGATAATTTTCTGCATAAAACATATCCGAAACTATCAATGAATCTGTAATACCAGAATTAATATTTACAGGCTCAATAATGTCAGATATATTTTGAGATTTTGAACAAGAAAAAGAGATGATACTAAAAATTATGAGAGGAAATAGAAATTTAAAAAAGTAATTTTTTTTCATATTAATTTCCCTAAATGCATTGTTAATTAAGTAGTTATGTAAAATAAATAAATAAGTAATTTATGTATACTGCCCAAATGGAGTGTTTTTTATAAAGTTATATTTTATTTATTTTTTTAATGAAAGATAAAATATGAATGATTTTATTAAAATAATCAATATTTTAGAATGAGTAATATTTTTCGATATAATTTCTAATCTTATGAATTCAAACAGAAAAGCCGGCATCCTTTTGCATATAACTTCCCTCCCAAGTGAATATGGAATTGGTGATTTGGGAAGTAATGCTTATAAATTTGTAGATTTTTTAGAATCAGCCGGTCAAAAACTTTGGCAGATTTTACCTATTAGTCCAACTGGTTACGGTGACTCTCCTTATTCTTGTTTTTCTGCTTTTGCAGGCAACCATTTATTTATTAGTCCTGAAATGTTATATAATGATGGTTTATTGGAGCAGAATGATTTAACAGAAATACCGGAAATTAGCAAGACTAAAACTGAATATAATAAAGTAAAAGAATACAAGAATAAGTTATTTATAAAAGCATTTAAAAATTTTACTTCTAATAAAAATAAATTAAAAAATTCATTTGATTCTTTTTGCAATGAAAATTCATATTGGCTTGATGATTATGCATATTATATGTCTTTAAAAGATTATCACAATCAGGATGAATGGAGCAAATGGGAAGAAGGACTTGCAAAAAGAGATTTTGGTGTACTTAAAATATGGAGTGATAAACTTGGAGATGAAATCTATTTCCATAAATTTCTTCAATTTTTATTTACACATCAATGGTGTAAATTGAAAAAATATGCAAACATTAAAGACATAAAAATAGTTGGTGATGTTTCAATATTTGTTGCTTACGATAGTTCCGATCTTTGGGGGAACAAAGAGTTATTTACAATTGATGAAAACGGAAAGGCTATTTCTGTTGCAGGTGTACCACCCGATTATTTTAGCCCGACAGGGCAACTATGGGGAAACCCTCTTTACAAATGGAAGGAAATGGAAAAAGATGAATTTAATTGGTGGGTAAAGAGAGTGAGGCATCAATTAAAATATATTGACATACTTCGGATTGATCATTTCAGAGGCTTTGATGCTTATTGGGAAATCCCTGGAGGGGCGCCTACTGCAGAAAAAGGACGATGGGTAAAAGGACCAGGCAAAAAACTTTTTAATGCTCTAAAAAAACAACTTGGGGATCTACCTATCATTGCTGAAGATTTGGGAGTAATTACAAAATCAGTAAATGATCTTCGTGATAAATTTAATTTCCCGGGAATGAACATCTTACAGTTTGCCTTTGGTACTGGAATGGAAAACAAATTTTTACCTCATAATTTTAATAAGAACTCTGTGGTTTATACAGGCACTCACGATAACGACACAACCCGTGGTTATTTTGAAAAAGAAAAAAATAAAAATAACGATATTTATAAACACACTCAGGATTATTTAAACTTTTTTGGTGATGATTTAACTTTTGAATTAATAAGAACTGCATATTCCTCTGCTGCAGATATTGTAATTATTCCGATGCAAGATGTACTTAATTTAGGCAGCGAGGCTAGAATGAATTTCCCCGGAACTTTAGGAGGTAATTGGGTTTGGAGGTTTACATGGGATCAAATTGATGAAGAATTGTCTTCAAAATATAAGCGTATAACAGAACTTTATGAAAGACCTCCTCAATCAAGAAGCGATGTGGAAATAAAAGTAGAAGAGTAGAGATTATTTTAACAGTATCATTTTTTTTGAATCTGTAAAACTATCAGTTGTAATTTTATAAATATATATTCCACTTGCTAGATTATTCCCATTAAATGTAACCTGATAACTTCCAGCAGGTTTAATTCCTTCAAATAAAGTTTCTATATCTCTGCCCAAAATATTATAGACTTTTAAAGATACATAATTCAATTCAGAAATTGAAAATGAAATGCTTGTTGTTGGGTTAAAAGGATTTGGAAAATTTTGTTTTAATAAATATCCCTGAGGTTGAGCTGTTTTTATGGATTTAATATCTGTAGTAATGGAAGGAAATATATCAATTAGTATTTTATCAGTATTAGCTCTCCATAAACCCCAACTGTGTCCTTCCGGAAATTCATCCCAGGTAATTTGATAACCTTTTTGTGATAAATTATCTCTGAAGTTTCTCATATTTTGAAATAGTGATTCATATGTTCCCCATACAGATGAGTATTTAATATTTTTTTTACTGCCACTGGTAATTAAATTATAAGCTTCATAATTGTTCGGCCAAAATGCACCTGAATGCAAACCGCAGTTTCCAAAAACATCGGAATGATTATAACTTATTAGTGCAGAAATATTTCCCCCGAATGAATCCCCAAGTATCAATCTTTGAGCAGGATCATTTTTTGTTTTATAGAGTGAATCAATTAAGGGCACAAGTTCTTCAACAAAAAAAGATTGATACTGAAATCTTTTATTTCCTGCATATTCGTCATTTCTGTTATTTGGTTTTACAAATACAGCAATTAGTGGTCTTATTTTATTAGAGTCTAATAAATTGTCGATTATATTTACGGCACTGCCTAAATTTATATATTCAAATCCATCTTGAAAATATACAGTTGGATAAGTAATTGATGAAGATGAAATATATCCTGGAGGCAGATATGTTTTTAACTGGAATGTAGAAGATGTATTTGTACTGTAAATTGATTTGTCTTCTATTGTACCGTGAGAAATATTTCCATAATAATTAATTTCCCAGGGTTGTATATAACCAGGCATTGCAAGTTCAGAATTTGGACCGAATCCTCCGCTAACCTGGTGAGGATTTTCTGAATCAAGTTTCCAATCATTGCCATTTAAAACTAATTTATAATCTACTCTGGCATTTTGTTCAAATATTTTTGAAAAATAGAAAAAATTTGTCGCAGTCAAATTTGTAAATTTATCTGTTGGATTCCAGCTATTAAAATCTCCAGCTACATCTACTGAAGTTGCACTTCCTCTGTAAATAAAATGAGCAGTGTCGCCTTCAATAAAGGGTATTCCTTTTGTTCTTGCAAAAGTTATAAAGCTGTCAACAATAGTTGATTTAATATTATGGTCGCTAATTGAATTTACACGACTAACAAAATCATAAAAATTAGATTGTGAATAGAGACTGTAGTTTAAAACTATATAGATTATTAATAAAAATATTCTTTTCATAAAAAAGTTTGAATATTTATGTAAATCAGTATATAAAGATAAACAATTCAATCTTATTTAAAATAAAAAAGGCTGAATATGTATTCAACCTTTTTTGCGTAGTAGCGGGGGCTGGACTTGAACCAACAACCTTCGGGTTATGAGCCCGACGAGCTACCAATTGCTCCACCCCGCGATGTAAAATTTAGGGTTGAAATATATGGATTAAACACCCCCTTGTCAAATTTGGAAATTGAGTTGAGTATTATATATTTTTTAATTAGTTGTATGATTAAAACTAGAAGAAATACCATCAATTACTTGTGATCTGGCGTGAATTTCGTTTATTTTTTTTATGATTCTTAATATACCTGATCTTTTATCTTCAATTAAATTATTTATTAATGATTTAACCTCAGGTATGTTGCATTCTTCAATCATATTTTCATAATACCTTGCAATTGAAGCTTCTTTTCTCAATGCCTCATTAAGCAATGAACAGTTATCTTTACAATCATGCTTACAATTTTCTTCTTTTGTTTTCATGACATCCCCTTATTAATTTAAAACTTCTTTTTCTGCTATTTCCATTCCTTTTAGTAATGCTTTTTTATTAATAGGAATTAGATGATGATGTCTTTGAGGCAATACATCTTCTAAAGCTTTTAAGACACTATCAATTTTAACAATGCATGTATTATTAATAAGTGCACCAAGTATAATCATATTAGCTACTTGTTTAACTTCCATTTTTTGTGCTTCTTCAAAAGCAGATAAACCTAAAATATTTATATCATCTCTTTCTGAAACTTTTATTATCTCAGCAGTTTCATATAAAAGTATTCCCCCTGGTTTAATTTTACTTTCAAATTTATCCATCGAAGGTTGATTAAGTAAAATTCCGCAGTCATAATTAGTTGAAATGGGGGATGATATTTTCTTTGATGAAATAATTACTGAACAATTTGCTGTACCTCCTCTCATTTCAGGTCCATAAGATGGAAGCCAACAAACTTCATAACCTTCTTCTAATCCGGCATAAGCAAGTATTTTACCCATAGAAAGAATACCCTGTCCTCCGAATCCTGCAAATATTATTTCATGATCTTTATCCATAACCTCTAAACCTATTTTGGTACTTTTATATCACCAAGTGGATACATTTTTATTAAATTTTCTTCTAACCATTCATTACTTTTTATTGGTGTCATTCCCCAACCAGCTGGACAATTAGAAATAACTTCTATAAAACAAGTTCCTTTATTTTCTTTCTGATGTTCAAATGATTTTTGGATAGCTTTTTTCAATTTTCTTACACCATTGGGTTTATGAACAGCTTGTCTTGTTACAAAATAAGCTCCATCCAACTTTGAAATTAGTTCAGTCATGTTTATTGGAAAACCACTATTCTTTACCGTTCTTCCATAAGGAGAAGTAGAAGTTTTTTGACCAATTAATGTAGTTGGTGCCATTTGTCCGCCGGTCATTCCATAAATAGCATTATTAATAAAAAGCATTAATATATTTTCACCACGATTAACTGTATGAATAGTTTCTGAAGTTCCTATTGCAGCTAGATCACCATCGCCCTGGTAGGAAAAAACATATAAATCAGGATTAACCCTTTTAACACCTGTTGCAACCGCACTTGCTCTGCCGTGAGGTGATTCTATCATATCAATATCCATATATCTGTATTCAAAAACAGAACAACCAACAGGTGCAGCACCGACTACTTTATCCTGGATATTTAATTCATCAATTACTTCCATCAAAACTTTATTGATTACTCCGTGTCCACAACCCGGGCAATAATGCATTGGTGTTTCAGTTAGAGTCTTTGGTTTTTTGTAGACTAATTCTAAATTTTCTATTTCACATTCACTTATCATTTTACTTTTCAATTGATTGTTCATCTATAATTTTTTTTAATTCAAAATATATTTCTTCCGGTGTAGGTAACTCTCCGCCCATTCTTCCATAAAAGTGAACAGGACAATTACCATTGACAGCAAGTTTTACATCCTCAACCATTTGACCTGCATTTAATTCTACAACCAAAATGGCCTGTACTTTTTTTGATAATTTGGTAATTGTATCTGATGGGAATGGATACAATGTAATTGGTCTTAATAAACCGACTGAAACACCTTTTTCTTTTACAATTTCTTGAGCCTTATTACAAATTCTTGCTGACAAACCAAAAGCAACTATTAATATTTGAGCATCTTCAATTTCGTTTAACTCATATCTAACTTCACTTTGTAGTAAGGCATATTTTTTCTGAAGTTCCTTATTTAAATTTTCCATTACTGCTGGATCAACAGCTGATGTGAGTATAATATTTCTTTCCTTGTCTTTTCTTTTTCCTTTTGCAGCCCAATCCGGTATAAATTTTGGAAGTGATCCTTTTTCAGGTAGTCTAACTTTCTCCATCATTTGGCCAAGAGTACCGTCCGATAAAATAAGAGCAGGGTTTCTATATTTTTCCGCAAGATAAATAGCATCAAAAACAAAGTCAGCCATTTCCTGTACTGAATTGGGGGCCAAAACAATTAATCTATAATCTCCGTGTCCGCCACCTTTTGTAGATTGAAAATAATCTGCCTGTGAAGGTTGAATTGTTCCCAAACCCGGACCGCCCCTGGAAATATTTACAAGCAAGCATGGCAACTGAGCAGCAGCTATATAGGAAACACCTTCAAGCATTAAACTCATTCCCGGACTAGAAGTGGAGGTCATAACTCTTTTACCTGAACCTGCAGCACCAAACACCATATTTATTGCAGCAATTTCACTTTCAGCTTGAAGAACAACTCCATCTTCTTCATTAAAATTTTTAGAAAGATATTCTAAAATTTCTGATTGTGGAGTAATTGGGTAACCAAAATAACCATCTATCTCGGCTCTGATTGCAGCCTCTGCAAGAGCCTCATTGCCTTTCATCAACCTAACATTTTTATCGTAACTCATATTCATAATTTAGCTACAAGATATTTGTTCTTCTTTAAAGAGTTTTTACTTTGTCTGTAAACCGTAATTCCTGAATCTGGGCAAACTAAAGCACAATTAATACAGCCGGTGCAATTATCAAGAATTAACTCTACATATTTATAGCCGTGCGAATTTATATTATTTGATAAGCCAATGCTTTTTTGAGGGCAGGCAATAATACATAGTTCACAGCCCTTACATATTTCTGTATCTATATTAATAGTTCCACGAATCATTTATTTTTCCATCTTTTTGTAAATTTTAATAGGACAAGTAATATGCCAAAACGAGACAATTTGAATTAGTTAAAAAAGAATTATTTTCATTGAAAAAATGAAGTTTTAAAAGATTTTAAAATAATTTATCCAATTTCAATTTCTTGAAATAGAGAGGTTCATTTTACTAGTGAGAAAAGAAAAATATTTATTTTTCATTTAAATGAATAAGGGTACTTGTTTTATTGTAAAAGTTAAATCAATTTATCTATAATGTAGTTTATAGATATTCTCTAAGTAATTGTTTTGTATAAAGGAATACTTGTTTTTGAAACTAACACAAATAAATTTTATCTATTTTCGACTAAAAAACTAAAATAGTCGTATATTTGAAAAACCGACGATCTAGCCTTAAACTGAATAAAACTGTTGCTGAATTGTTTTATAGGCAATAATTTTAAATAGGTTCAATATTTATTAACAACCTAGGAGGCTATTTTTGAAAGTATATATAAATATTCTAATTATTGTTCTTTTATTCTCAGCAGGAGGATTCAAATTTCCAGATTTTTCAACAACTGACGGAATTGAGATAAACAAACAATATGAAGATTTTAAATTTGGATCAATTGATAAATCTTCAATTGAACCTACTTTTGAACAAAAAGGGATTTGGACAGCATCGTGGTATGGTCCAAAATTTCATGGCCGACTTACAGCAAACGGGGAGATTTATGATCAGATGTCATATACGGCCGCACATAAATCAATTAAATTCGGTACTTATTTTAGAGTTACCAATTTAAAAAACAAAAAAACTGTTATTGTGCGGATAAATGACAGAGGACCTTATATAAAAGGTAGAAATATCGATCTTTCTAAAGCTTCAGCTTTAGCATTGGGAATGATACCAAAGGGAGTAATTAAAGTTAAAATAGATGAAGTACATTTTAAGGAATTGAATTCACCTGTAATGTAAAAAATGCTCTTAAATATTGTCATATTTAAAACCCGTCCATCAATTACCGGATGGGTTTTTTTTATTTTTAATTATTTGTATTTATTTTAACTTTCACCTCTAATAATAAATAAAAAGATTAATATGAAATTAAATATTGGCTGTGGTAATGACCTTAAAGACGGATATGTAAACCTTGATGTTGTGGATTACGGTGGTAATCAAATTCACAATTTGAATAAATTTCCTTATCCATTTGATGAAAATACATTTGATGAAATTTATGCTTCTCACATATTAGAACATTTAGATAATTTTCACAATTCCGTTACGGAACTTTTTAGAATTGCAAAACCGGATTCTATAATTGTTATTTACGCACCTTTCTTTTTAAACACTAAATATTTTGGAGAACCCGACCACAAAATTCCATTTTCTATTAGAACTTTTGATAATTATGAGTACATAGAAAACAGAAAATTAAAATTTTATGAAAAATGGAAACTAAACCACAGAACCAACTATAAAGGGAAAGCTCAATTTGAGATAATTGAAAAAAAGTTTATCACCTCACATTTTTCTGCACTAAAATGGATGGATTTTATAGTAAATCTTGAGCCTGTAATTTATGAACGATTTTTTGCCGGTATTTTCTCCCCTGAAGAGGTTTATTTTAAATTAAGAGTAATTAAATAGTATTATGATTTAATTTTTTTTATTGCTTTATAAAATAAAATTTCTTAAATTAATTTAATTTTCTAAAGAAACTATGCCTTAAGAAAGTTATAATATGCTTCTTTTATATTAAAAATAGAAACTTATGAAAAACAAAAAGGGATATCTATATGAACTTTAAAAAATTACTTA
>PFVA01000101.1 GCA_002790365.1 Ignavibacteriales bacterium CG_4_9_14_3_um_filter_30_11 | reverse complement strand
TAATGTTAACATGGATAACACTGAAAATGTAAGAAATCTTGAATTTGATTCCACATTAACAAAAGAAGAAAGAACCGAATATTTTAAAGAAATACTTAAAAAAATGGACAGCGAGCACAAACCTATTATTGTTGCTTATTCTGATACTGTAATTCTTACTAAAATTCATTATGGTGATTCAAACTTAATTAACCGGTTAAAATTTTACCCTTACTTGCAGATTATAATTGCGGCATTGTTCATTTTTTTGGGTTACATTGGATTTAGTAATATTAAGACAAGCGAGCAAAGAAACATCTGGGTGGGAATGGCAAAAGAAACTGCTCACCAACTTGGTACACCCGTTTCAAGTATGATGGGCTGGGTAGAAATGCTTAGGCTTAATTTTAAAGATAGAGATAAAGTACTGGACATATCTGATGAAATAAGCAGCGATGTAGAAAAATTAAATAAAATTACTTACAGATTTTCAAAAATAGGTTCTAAGCCGGAACTAAAGAAACTAAATGTTTTTAAAGAAGTAAGCAGCGTTATTAAATATTTTGAAAAGAGACTTCCACAGACCGGTAAAAAGGTTGAATTAAAAATTACCGGTGATAAGAATATTTGCGCAGGCCTTAACTCAGAACTTTTTGAATGGGTAATTGAAAACCTTGTTAAGAATGCTCTTGATGCTATTGAAAACAAACAAGGTGAAATTAAAATAAAAATTGAAAATTTGGGAGAAAGTGTTGAAATAGATTTTACCGATAACGGTAAAGGAATAGACATAAAAAGAAGGAAAGATGTTTTTAGACCAGGTTACAGCACAAAACGAAGAGGCTGGGGGTTGGGTTTGAGTCTCTCTAAAAGAATAATTGAGAATTACCACAAGGGTAAAATTTTTGTAAAACAATCTGCTACCGGACAAGGAACCACATTCAAAATTATTCTAAAAACTATGGAATAAAGAATCAACCTTTTGTTGTCCTTCTAAACCATCAATTTGAAGAATCCATCCTTTGTAACTTGCAACTTGTAACCTTTAACTTCTGCACAATTAAAAATATTAAAATCACTTGTTGAAAAGGAGTTCAAATGAAAAACGAATTATTTTATGAGTTGCAAAAAAGACAGAATTTTACTGCTATCAGAAAACACACTCAGGTTATTACTAGATTATTACAAAATTTATAAACCTAAAGTTTATTTTTTTTGGAGGGTCAAATGGCAGTAAATACTCTCAAACAAATACAGCAAATATATTAAAGAACTCTGCTCAAAAAGCCGGGATAACAAAAAATGTGACACCACATATGTTGCGGCATAGCTTTACAACACACCTTCTTGAACAGGGTACAGACTTAATGTATATTCAAGAGTTGTTAAGCCATAATAGCTACAAGGCAACAGAGATTTATACCCATGTTTCAAAAAAGGCTATTGATAAAATAAAGGATCCTGTTGATGATTTTTTTTGATCAGAAATAATTATACTTAAGAAATATATAAACAATTATTCTTATACACCCAATTTTGGGCGGATAAGAACAATGAATATACACATATGTTAGCGGGCATTGTAGGACGACTCACCAGACTGACAATTCCAACCTTAATTCTGACTTTCTGAAAAAAAATCGGAAATAAATTTGAGAAACCGAAATGTTGCGCGTATATTTGCAACCAAATAGTTTCAAGAATTAAATTCAGATAAATGAGACGAGACATTTTCCAGGCAATAGCAGACCCGACAAGGCGGGCTATTATCGCCTTAATAGCATTACAGGCGATGACACCTAATGCCATTGCCGAAAACTTCAATGCCGACAGTCGTTATCCGCAAATAAAACTCAGAAATAAAATAAAACACTTTAATAACTTTAATAAAAAAGAAATCTCTGTCTCAAAATAATTATAAAATTGCTTCATTTATTAAAATGAGATTTTAAGAAGTTTGTTTTTTATCAAATTATTAGTGTTTTGGGGTGGCATTATACTTGTATCTCTTAATACGAAAATAGTTATAAAGCATAGCACCTCACATATTGACTCACTTTAGCCGTTAGATTTGAAATCAGATTTAACGGCTCCTTTCTTTTAAACAAAAACTAATTTAACCTTTTTTGGGAAGTAACTTCTACCATTACAAGGTAATATTTACAACTAATTAAATTAACTTTCTTTGATTTTGAGCTGTATTAAATGAATAATGGGTGGTATGGTAATTGCTGACTTAAAAATGGAAATAGTTTAGCAATAACCCTCCTTAGTCTCACTTCCAACTGTCGGATTTTAGCCTTCAAAATCCGACAGTTTTTATTTTAAATACTAATTTTGAATTGGGAGTGATAACTGCTCATCTTTCAAAAAATATTTTTTGTTATTAACCAGTAAAATAGATATCCCTAAAAACCTTTTTTTATTTATAACAAAATATTCTGAACTATTACTTTCAACATTAGTTCTGCTTAAAGCTGTAGCAACAAAATAAATCGGTTGAGAAAAAATGTTATCTATTTTGATCTTTACTGTATCAGTATTTACAACTCTTAATTGATAAATATTTTTATTATCAAAAATATCAACAGGTAAAGTTTTACTTAAATAAAAATTATAATATTTAAATTCATTGATAACAGAATCATTACAAACAATAGATAAATAATTACCGTCTGAATAATTTATTTTAAAGTAGTTAGGCGGATTTGGCTTAGTCGTATCTTTCCAATTCAAAGAAGCAATACCCGAAGCTCTTTTAAATTTATCATTTTTCAATAGATTATAAATGCCTTTATCATTATTTATTAAATTGGATAATCTATAGATTGATATGCCGTCAGCACCAATTTTTCTAACTGAATCTATTTGTGCACTTATTTCTGAGATATCCCAATTTTCAAAAACCGGTGATAATTTATAAGCAGCAATTCCAGCAATAACCTGTTTTCCATCTGCAAGTGAAGTCCACTCTCTTAAAACAATATTATAATTTGGTGCTGATTCTATATTCCAAAATATTTGTGGAGCTATAAAATCCTGTTTTTTTGATTCTATCCATTTTTTTGAATCTTGTGATGCATTTTCAAACCCACCGAATAAATTAGAAATTTCATCCTTATTTTTATAAACACCTAATGGTGAGCTACCAATTTTAAAATATGGTTTTAAGGAAATAATAGTATCATAAATTTGAGTCACAAAATGGTTAATGTTTTCCCTTCTCCATTTAGATTTATCTTTTCCATTGCCATATATTTTAAAAGTATTATCGTCATTAAAATCTTTATCCGGATAACGCATATAATCAAAATTGATTCCGTCCAAATCATAATTGGAGACTAATTCAACTATAAGATTTAATAGATATTTATTAGATTGGGGGTTTCCTGGATCCATCCACCATTCATCTTTATAGTATTTGCATAATTCTGGATTTGCTAAAACAACATGCTTTAGCAAAGTGAGTTCCGGTAAATTTTTTCCGAATACTTTATAAACATTCCACCACGCAAGAATTTCAAATCCTCTTTTATGAGCTTCATCAATAAAATATTTTAAAGGATCATAACCAGGAATTTCCCCCAATTTACCAGTTAATGATTTTGCATATGGTTCATGTTTTGAAGGATATAATAGATCACCTCTTGCTCTTACTTGTAGATAAATAGTATTAAAATTGGCAAGTTTTAGTGAATCTAAAATATTTATTATTTCTTTTTGTTGGTTCTCTGATCCTTGTGTTGTAGGCCAGTCTAAATTAAAAGCGGTAGTAATCCAAACGGCTCTTACTTCATTTTTTGGTTGAGCACAAATAATAAAAGAAAATATTATTATAAACAGAAAAGAATATTTCATAAATATAATTTTCTTGTCTTATCTATAGCTGAATAAATTAGTGATGGTTTCGCAATAACATCTACAAGTATTTCCCCAATTTCCTTTATTAAAACAAATTTAATTTTTCCATCATAATTTTTCTTATCAGATCTCATTATGCTATATATTTTTCTATTATCCATTTTATTCAAAAAACTACCAACATTTATTGAAGCCGGTAATGACAAATATTTATACAGACTATTATCGTTTATTATTCCTAATTGATGTGATAAATAAAAAGATGCTGTTAAACCTGTAATTACTGCCATACCATGCTTTATTTTAAATTTAGAATTTGATTCAAAAGCATGGGCAAAAGTATGACCAAGATTTAATATTTTTCTTAAACTTTCTTCCTTTTCATCTTGTTTAACAATATTACTTTTTATTAGTAAGGAATTATATATCAATTTCTGTAATACTGTAGAATTGTTTTTATATATTTTTTTGTAATTATTGCTTAAGTAAACAAAAAATTTTTCATCGTATAGATAGGAATATTTAATAATCTCACCTAACCCTGAAGTAAATTCAGCTTTTGGGAGAGTTGTTAAAAATTCAGTATCTACTAAAACTAATTTGGGTTGATAAAAAGTACCTATAATATTCTTTTTATTATTAAAATTTATTCCGGTTTTCCCTCCGACTGCACTATCAACCATTGATAATAAAGTAGTCGGTATATTAACCAAATGAACGCCTCTCATATAAATTGAAGAAACAAATCCGGCCAGGTCGCCAATTACTCCACCTCCAATTGCAATTATTGTTGTATCTCTTGAATATTTTTTTTCAAGTAAATATGAATGAACTTTTATTACTGTTTTATATGATTTTATGGATTCATTAACTTTTAAGGGATAAATATTAAAATTAGAATATTCTTTGGGGGATAAATATTTTAGAATATTTTTTTGCTTTTTAAACACAACCTCATCAATAATTACTAAAATATTTTTATAGACGGAATTCTTCTCTAAATAAGATGTGATATTTTTGAAGATAGAATTCCCTATCAATATATTGTATGCATTATCTTTTAATTTAACTGTTATTTTATTTTGCATTTTAGAATTCTTTTTTTAAAATTTTAATTAGTTTGTCAACAGTTAGACCTACTCCTTCTTTCCCTGTATTTATCTTAATATCCGCTTGATCATAATATTTTTTTCTTTTTTTTAAAAGATAATTAATTTTATTTCGTAAATCTTTTTCGTTAAGAATATCCCCGCTATTTGTAAGCGCCAAAGGTCTATTCTTTTTGTTTTTCATTCTCTGATATAAATCTTCAACCGTACTTTCAAATAAAACAATCTTTCCTTTTTTTTTCATTAAGTCAATATTTGGTTGACTTATCATAGTTCCGCCACCAAGTGAAATAATTGTATTTTTTTCAGGATTCAATTTTGAAAGAACTGAATTTTCTATTTTTCTAAAGTCTTTCTCACCTTTTTGGCTGAATAACTTAGTAATAGTTGAGTTATAATTTTTTTCAATTATTTCATCAAGATCATAAAAATCCCAGCCCAAAGTGTTAGCCAATATTGGACCAATTGTGCTTTTCCCTGTTGCCATAAATCCGGCTAAATATATTATTTTATTTATCATAGATTGACAAAGCTATTAAAAAAAAGTAATAGTAAAAAGGAATTGTAAATTGGAAGGACAATAGAATGTAAATCTGAAAAATTAAAAATCGTAAAATACCCCTAATGTAAATGTTACTCCGTCAACATTAATTCTTGAATCAAATTTATCTTGCGGAAATGTTACTATATCACTTCCGATCTGAACAGAAGGACTATTATATTGGCTTGTAAGTCTAAAATCGGGATCCCTAAATTTAAGACCTAATTGAACAGAAATATTTTCTTTAATTAGATATTGCATTGATAACGCAACTTGAATTCCATATTCAATCTCTCTAGAAACATTATTTACTTCTACACTTCCAATCTTTCTTAAATGATTTCCAAAATAAACACCTCCTCCTCCACCCATCAAAAATTTGAAATCATCTGTTGAAAAGGGAAGTTCATAAAATATTGAAAGTTCTATAGGAATAAGTTCAAATCCGTCTTCAGCTTTAATTGCTACAGTAGTTCCACCAACAAATCCAGTAATATTAATTCCAGCTTGTGAAGTTTTAAGATATTCTGCATTTAGAGTGAAGATTATATCATCTGAAAATCGGTAACGAAATTCTAAACCGTAATTAAATATTTTATCAATGTCATTTGATTTATTTCTAATTATTTCATCAGATGAATTTGGGAATAGAAAAATTTTAGAAGTAGTTGTGTAGAGTGCATTAAAGCCTATTGAATATTTTTTACCGTTATATTGAGAAAATAAAGGAGAGGAAATTAATAATAACAATAGAATAAGTTTTTTATTCATTTTAATAAAATTGATTTTAATGTATATAAAATCAACAAATATTTTCTAAAATAAAATCCCCAAATTAATAATATTTGGGGATCTTTTAACTCAGATATAATTACTTATCAATTTCCGTAAAATAGATACCTATTATCAACAATGTGAGCTTTTTCTTTCATGATTGTAATCCAATCATTTAGAAGAGATCTTTTTTTCTGATTAATAATATTATCTCTAATTGTATTTTTTTGTATCGCAAAAGCTGAAGAATCAAAAGGAGTTTTACTTAAAACATTTAATAAATATGCCCCTCTTCTACCATTAATAGGACCAGTAATTTTATTGATATCAGCTTTTAAAGCATTTTCAATAAATGCATAATCTAAACCAATACCCGGAATACTACTGTTTGGAGCAATATCAGTCAAATTACTTACAGAAGCATTTTTGTCGTAATTAGTCACTTTTGTAAGGTCGTTATTAATTTTAGATTTAATATCTAAAGCCTTTTGCATTGCTAATTCTGATTTTCGTTTACTTCTTAATAATTGAGAAACTGTTTCTTTAACTTCATCAAAAGGTTGAATTGATGAAACAGTTATCTCGGAAATTTTAACTACAACATATCCATTTGCAACAGAAAATACTTCGCTAATTGAATTAAGACTATTTTCAAAAGAGAATACCATTAATCTCTGATTTGCACCCAAACCGGGAACGCCAAATTTACTTTCAGCAAAAGGTGTAGTTTCTTGAATTGTATAGTTTAGTAATTGCGCTTCTTTTTCAAAATCATTTTTGTTTGCCAAATATGCAAAATCTCCGGCCTTATTTTTTAATTCGTCTCTTGTTCTTGCAGAAGCTTTTATTTCGCTGAATACTTTTTCAACAATATAGTTACGATTGGAAATTCCTGTAACTTTTGTAATATGATAACCAAAATTTGTTTTTACTGGTAATTGTACTTGATTTACTTTACCCTTAAAGACAGCATCTTCAAATTGTTTTACCATTCTTCCCTTTGCAAACCAACCAAGGTCTCCACCTTTTTGCGCACTTCCAGGGTCGGCTGAATTTTCTTTAGCAAACTTTTCAAAATCAGCACCATTTTTTAGCTGCTTGTAAAGTTTCATTGCTTCAGCTTTATTGTTCTCATCACTACCAAATTGGTTGATTAGAATATGTGATGCTCTTACAACTGTGTTTGTAGAAGGCACTGTATTAATTAAATGATAAAGTGTTATTCCGCCCTGGGTATAAACCGGTCCAATCAAGGCACCTGGTTTCCCATTAATAATTGCTGAACTTGCTTCAGCAGGAAAGCTAGAGATATCTAATGTATCTAAAGAGTAAGGAACAGATGAAAATATTTCTACATCTTTTTTAAAGTTAGAAGGATTTTTTTGATAATCTGCTATTACTTCTGTAATATTTCGTAAAGCAAATGCTGAGTCATCAGCAGAGGCTGTAAATGGGAACAATACATATTTTAATTTTCTTTTTGCAGGTAATTTATATTTATCAATATTTTCATCGTAAAATTTCTTCAATTCAGCATCAGTTAAATTAATTGATGAATCCGGAAATTCAGTAAATGGAAATAATGCATACTGAATATTCATTTTAATTTTCTGATCTAAAAATTGTTTTACAATTTCAGATTCACTTACATTTATTAAGGCCAAAAGCAAACTTTGTAATTTTTGTGTAAGTAAAGTCTGTCTTACAACATCTTCTGCTTGTATCAATGCGCTTTTATTTTGAGGATCAAAAATAGCTCTTTGATATAGATCTTTATTAAAGTTTCCGGTAGAATCTATAAAGTTTTGTTTTAGAAAATCCGGCGGATTATCACTAACTATTACATCTTTAATTTCATCATCAGCTACAGATATATTTAATTTATTTATTTCTTGAGAAAATAATGTTTGAGTTACAACGGCATCCCAAACCTGATCTCTGAATTGAGCAAGATTTTCATCGGGTATATCATTCCCTGTTTGTTGTTTTCTGTTTTCTCTTTGCTGATCAAGAATTTTTGAAAAATCATTGTAAGATATATCTTCTCCATTTATTGAACCTACATTTGTAGGAGCGCCACCAAAATTTTCCAGTACACTTGAATCGGAAATAACCATAAAGAGGACAAATAATACACCAACAGTTAATATAAACGCCGGTGCCAGGCTTCGCATTTTGGCCATCATAGCCATAATTTTATTTTCTCCAGAGTATTTTAAAAATATTTAAGAAAGTAAAAATAGATACATAACCCTAAAAATGCAATATTTTTTAACACCCTGACATTTCTATGAAATACTTACAATAATCTTATTTATATTAGTTTTTGTAAAGATTTTACTTTTATTTATTGATTATTATTAATGCAATTTATGGTTCAAAAAGTTGACCTTCATACTCATACCACTCATTCAGACGGTTTTCACTCTCCTGAAGAATTAATAAAAATAGCAAAATCAAGGGGAATTAGAGCAATTTCAATTACAGATCACGATGCAATCAGTGCATATACAGAAGCGCATTCATTTGGTAAAAAAATTGGTGTTGAAGTAATTCCCGGTGTGGAATTAAGTATTGATATTGGTGGAAGCGAAGTTCATATACTTGGATATTTATTTAATCCTAAAGACAAGGACTTAAAAGCATATTTAAAATTTTTTAGAGATGAAAGATACAGACGAGCCTGTAAAATAATTGAAAAGCTAAAAGCATTAGGTTTTAATTTAGATATTGATGAAATTGAATTAGCTACTAAACACTCGGCAATAGGCAGACCTCATATTGCAAAATTATTGCTAAGTAAAGGATATGTAAAATCATATTTAGAAGCTTTTAATAAATTTATTGGTAACGGTCGTCCTGCTTTTGAAAAAAAAGTTCATCTTTCACCACAAAGTGCATTTAAGATAATAAAGGATGCAGGAGGGATTTCATTTATTGCTCACCCAGGTAAAATGCCGGAACCATTGTTAAAAGATTTAATTGATGCAGGTGTTGATGGTATTGAAGTTTTTCACCCATCACATTCACTTAGACTTATAAATTTTTATAAGGGAATTGTTAATGAATTTTATCTTTTGTCTTCCGGCGGATCTGATTTTCACGGAGGCAAAAGAGAAGATGATGATAATTTTGGGAAGTATTATATAGGTTACGATTCTTTAGAAAAACTGAAAATGAATATTTCATAATAGAATATTTTGTATTTGGTAATTTTATTAAACTATAATCAATTTATTTTAATTTTTGTATCTTTAATTAAAGATTTTTGTAACATTTTCTTATATAATATTTATGCAAATTAAACAATTTAACCCCTACTTATTTATTATCATTCTATTAACTTTTTTTATCCATAAAACACTCGCACAGCAATTTACTAATTTTAGAAATTTTACTGATATGAAACGAGTAACCTCAATTCAATCTGCGAATAGTGGAATTTGGGCTGCAACAAATGGAGGTGGATTTTTTTATAATCCCACTGATAATAGTTTTACAACATTAAATAAAACAGATGGATTTAATGGAATTAAACTAACAGCTGTAACCATAGATAATTCCGGAAAAATTTGGTTTGGTAGTGAAGATGGTGTAATAGATGTTTATGATCCTTCAAGTAAAACAACTTCATCAATTTTAGATATTTTTAATTCAGGCAGAAGCAGCAAATCCATAAATCAATTATTAATTTCAGGTGATACTGTTATTGCTGCTACAGATTTTGGAATATCTCTAATAGATTCAAAGAGTTTGCTTTTCCTTGATACATTTTTTAAATTCGGTTTTTTTACTTCTAACATACAAGTAAACAGTATTTTTAATAATGGTTTAATTTATGCATCAACAATCTCTGGTGTTGCAATTCAAAAAAGCGGGGCAGTAAATTTATCAGCTCCCGAATCTTGGGATGTTTTTACAACTTTAAATGGTCTACCTTCAAATACCATAAATAAAATTGTAAGTTATAAATCTAATCTTTATGCAGGGACAAATAATGGTTTGGCTCTATTTGACGGCACTTCCTGGTCATCAATTCTTTCTGCATTTTCCGGTAAGGTTGTAAAGGATATCTTGGTGGCTTCGGATACTCTATTTATTTTATCTCAAAATACTATTAGTGCTTATGATGGTACTCAAGTTTTTACAAGGTATACAACAAATATTAATTTAACTACATTAAGTTATTCTAGTTCGTTAGGTTTACTTGCTGGGTCAGATAAGGGAGTTATTCGTGTATATGATACATCATCTTCAAATATATTCCCCAATGGACCGGCTGCAAATCAATTCCCAAGTATGGTTGTAGATAATGACGGGAATCTTTGGTCTGCAAGTGGTAGAGATGTTACCGGAGTTGGTTTTTATAAGTATGATGGAAATTCTTGGACAATTTATGATATTTCAAATACAAATGTTTTGCCATCAAATAGTTACCATGTTGCCTATTCTTCCCCAACCAATGTAAAGTATTTTGGAAATTGGGGTCGTGGATTTGTTGAAGTTAAAGATAGTTCAATAGTTAATTATGATGTAAACAATACAAATTTAGTTGGGATAGATAGTGATCCAAATTTTCTTGTAATATCCGGTTTTGGTGCAGATTCAAAAGACAATATTTGGGTCTTAAATTTTTGGGCTACTGACAGAAATACTTTAAATGTTCTTACTTCAACAGGAACTTGGTATAAATTTCTAGTGCCTTCTGAAAATAATTTAACACTACAAATGCATTTTAATTTAGTTGTTGACCAAAATGATACTAAATGGTTCAGCTCAACTGATCCCAAAAAAGCCGGATTATATTTTTTTAATGAAAATTCTACCCTTTCAGAACTTTCAGATGATATCTCAGGATTTATCTCAACATCTAATGGCTTAAATAGTAATTCAGTTTCGGCTATAGCACTTGATAAAAGAGGAGAACTTTGGGTAGGAAGTAATTTGGGTGTAAATATTATTTCAAATTTAGGTTCAATTTCTACAAGTGGTTCCGGTTTAAGAATTAGTTCTGTATTTTCTTTAAGACAGCAAAGCATTAATTGTATTGCAGTAGATCCATTAAATCAAAAATGGATAGGAACTAACCAAGGTTTGCTTTTAGTAAATTCAGATGGCTCTAAATTAATTACAACATTAAATACATCAAACTCTGCCCTGCTTTCTGATATTATTACAAGCATTGCAATAAAAGAAAATACCGGGGAAGTTTTCGTTGGAACAGATAATGGACTTACATCATTTTTTACAACTGCTGTAAAACCTGTAAGTCAATTTTCTGAATTGTTCACATATCCAAGTCCTTTTGTAATCGGTGTGGGTTCTTCTGAGCTTATTATTGATGGATTGGTAAAAGATTCTCAGGTTAAAATCTTATCCATATCAGGAAAGTTATTAAGAGAATTTTCTTCACCTGGAGGTAGAATTGCATCTTGGGACGGAAAAGACCAAGCCGGGCAATATGTAAGCAGCGGTGTTTATCTTATTGTTGCTTTCGACAATGACGGAAACAATATAACCACAGGTAAGATTGCTGTTATTAGAAAATAAATCACTTTATTTCCATTCTTCTATTTAACCATTTAGATGATAGACTTACTACAAATATCTTTGCAATTTGGTGGTAAATATTTATACAAGGATATTTCTTTTAAAATAAACCTTGGTGATAAAATTGCATTAGTTGGTGCAAATGGTACAGGAAAATCATCTCTACTTAAATTAATTACAGGTGAGATCTCTCCAGAATCAGGAAACATACAAAAAGCTAAATCCACATCAATTGGATATCTTCCACAGGAAAATATTGTACACAAAGGTAAATCTTTAATTGAAGAGGCAATGTCTGCACTTTCTGATATAACATTTCTAAGAAAAAAAGAAATTGAGATATCAACTTTATTAAATAATAAAAACTTAACAGATGAAGAACAAGGCGATCTAATAAATCAATTAGGAGAGGTACATCATAGGTTAGAAGATCTTGATTCGTTTTCCAGTGAGTCAAAAGTAAAAAAAATACTGTTTGGCTTAGGTTTTAAAGATGACGAATATTCAAAACCAACAGAACAATTTTCCGGAGGTTGGCAAATGAGAATTGCTTTGGCTAAAATATTGATCTCTCAAAATGATATTATTTTATTGGATGAACCAACAAATCATCTTGATATAGATTCATTAAACTGGTTGACTAATTTTCTGAAAAATTATAACGGTGCTATTTTAACTGTATCACACGATAAACATTTTATTGATGAAATAACAAACAAAACATTAGAATTATTTACCGGAAAATTCTATATGTATAATGGTACTTATAATGCTTATCTAAATTATAAAATGGAAAGAGACCAGTTAAACTTAAAACAAGCAGAACAACAGGAAAAGAAAATTAAAGAAACCGAAAAATTTATCGAAAGGTTTAGATATAAAGCTTCAAAAGCAAAACAAGTACAAAGCAGAATTAAACAATTAGACAAAATTGAAAAAATAGAATTACCTGAACATGAAAAATCAATCTCATTAAAATTTCCTGAAGTTCAAAAGTCGGGTAAAATTGTTTCTGAGTTAAAATCCATTTCAAAATCTTTTGACTTAAAATCTGTGTTTTCAAATATAAATTTTCAAATAAACCGTGAAGATAAAATTGCTTTTGTTGGTCCTAATGGAGCAGGAAAAACTACTTTATCAAAAATAATTGCAGGTAAATTAAAACAGACAACCGGTGATTTTGAACTTGGCTATAATGTGTTTTCATCCTACTATTCTCAAGATGTTGCCGACCAACTAGATAAAGATCAAACTATTTTGGAAACTTTAGAAGGAATGAATAGTGAATTATCTCAAAATCAACTAAGAACTTTACTCGGCTCATTTTTGTTCAGGGGTGATGATATTTTTAAAAAGATCATTGTCCTTTCCGGTGGTGAAAAAAGCAGGGTTGCCTTAGCAAAAATATTATTAACTAAATCAAATTTTATTATTTTAGATGAACCTACTAATCATTTAGATATGACATCGTCTCAATTACTACAATCTGCATTGGTTAATTTTTCGGGTTCGTTAATAATTGTTTCTCATGATATAGATTTCTTGCGGCCAATAGTCAACAAAGTGATGGATATCAGAGATGGTTCTGTTGTTTTGTACGAAGGTGATATTGACTATTATCTTTGGAAAAAAAATGAACAGAAAAAATCAAGTTTATTTAAAAATGTAAAAAATGAAAGTAATAGTGGTAAATCACTTAGTAATAAAGAACTTAAAAAAAAAGAAGCTGAAAAAAGGCAATTAAAGTATCGGGCAACAAAAAAGTTATCTGAAGAAGTAAAATATTTGGAAAAGAGAATTAAGGAATTTGAAACAAAGATAGAAGAGTTAGAAAAGATATTATTTGATCCAATTTTGTACAATGATCACGAAAAAGTTAACAAAATAAATTTAGATTATAATAAAAACAAAGAAGAACTAGATAAATTATTATTAATTTGGGATAAAAAATTAGAAGAATTAAAAGCAATAGAGAATAAATTTATTTGACGGCAACAAAAACAAATAAACCATTAAAAAGATTCGGACAGAATTATATACACGATAATAATATTCTAAATAATATTATCTCTGAATTCAGCCCTAAAATAGGAGATAATATTTTAGAAATTGGACCTGGAAGAGGTTCATTAACAAAATTACTCTTAGAAAAAGTAGAAAATTTAACTGCAGTTGAAATTGATACTAGAGTAATTGAAAATCTGCAATCTTTATCGCCCTCACTCAATTTAATAAATGATGATTTTTTAAATATTGAATTAATTTCCATATTTAAGCTCACCGACAAAAAAATAAGAATAATTGGCAATATTCCATATAACATTACCTCTCCAATAATTTTCAAATTAATAGACAATCATAATTTAGTATCTGATGCAGTTTTGATGGTTCAGCACGAAGTGGCTAATAGAATGACGGGTAAAAAAGGTACTAAAAATTATGGCATATTTTCAATAATCTTAAATTATTTCTGTGAAGTGAAATATTGTTTTAAAGTATCAAGAAATGTTTTTATACCAAAACCAAATGTTGATTCAGCAGTTGTTCGTTTGCAATTTAAAAAAAATTCTGAGACAGAAGAATTACAAAAGATTTTTATTAAAACAGTAAAAGCATCTTTTGGAAACAGGAGGAAAATGCTTAGAAATTCCTTAAGTAATAGTATATTTAACACCATTGATTTTAATAAATGTAAAATTGACCTAACCAAAAGAGCTGAAGATTTAGATATTACAGATTTTTTAATTATGTCTAAATTTATATTAATAAATCAAAAGTAATTTAATATAAAACTTTATGAACAAGATAAAATCATTTATTGTAAATATTAAAGCTTATGATCTTGTTACCATTGGCTTTTTTATAATTTTATCTTTTATAAATATTGTCTTTAATAATTTTATAGAGCTTTGGTTTACTCTTGTTCTGCTTAATATTGGATCAATAATTTTTGTCTTATCAATGGCTTATATTGAATATAAACACGAATTAAAAATTATTAGAATATTTCATTATTGGTACTTAGCTCCGTTAGTACTTTTAACTTTTAAAGAAATTTATTTGCTAGTTCATACTCTAAGGCCAATAGATTATGATTGGCTGTTTATCAAAATTGATAGGTGGATTTTAGGTACAGACCCTACTATATTTCTGCAACAGTTTGCCTTCCCTTTTTTAACCGAATTATTACAAATTGTATATGGCTCATTTTATTTACTTCCAATTTCTTTATGCTTAATTATACTTTATAATAATAAACATACAGCCTTTGAGTTTTCTGTTTTTATAGTTATATATGGTTTTTTTCTATCTTACTTAGGATACTTTTTACTGCCTGGTATTGGACCAAGATTTACACTGCATGACTTTGCAACAATAAACCAGCAATTGCCCGGATTATATCTGACAAATTTTCTTAGGGATGTAACTAATTTTGGAGAATCACTTCTCCCAAATGCTCCAAATCCTGCTACAGTAGTTCAAAGAGATGTATTCCCAAGCGGGCATACAATGATCACACTTATTGTAATGTATTTATCAGTGAAATTAAAAAGCAAATCAAAATATTTCTTTATTCCATGGGGTTCTCTATTAATTTTTTCTACAGTTTATTTATGGTATCACTATTTTATTGATCTTATTGGTGGATTAGTTTTTACGATTTTTGCAATGTGGACGGGAAAATATTTGTTTAATTGGTGGAGAAATAAAATTGGACAGGAAATTTTTGAGTACAATCATATTCACCAAATAAATAATAGATCTGTGTTAAAAGAAGATAAAAAAGAACAAGTAAAATTTATTTTTGAAAATATTGCTAAGAGTTATGATTTCTTAAATCACCTTTTGAGCTTTGGACTTGATTTTTACTGGAGAAAAAAAGCCTTAAAATTATCATGTCTAAATTCAAATTCAATTTTATTGGATGTTGCATGTGGTACAGGTGATGTTGCTATCCAAGCAAAAAAAATGGGTGTTAAAAATATTTTTGGTGCTGATTTTTCGTTCAATATGTTAAAGTTATTTAATGAAAAGAGTAACTGGATCAAAGGGAAAAATGTACAAATGGTAGCAGAAAAAATACCGATAAAAACAAAGTCAGTAACAAATATTACGGTTGCTTTTGGTGTAAGAAATTTTTTTGATATTGATGAAGGATTCAGATCATTTTACAATGTATTGAAAGATGGTGGAAGAGCAACGATTTTAGAATTCAGATTACCTAAAAATATATTATTAAGAAAATTCTATGAATTTTATTTTTATAATATTTTACCGTTTGTTGGTGGAATTATTTCAGGTAACAGAGAAGCTTACAAATACTTACCGGATTCTGTAAGTGAATTTGATAAAAAAGTAGACCTTGTTGAGTTGCTGAAAAGAAATGGATTTTCAAAAGTAGAAAAACATATTTTTACTTTGGGGACTGTTCAGGTAATAATTGCTACAAAATAAATGAATTATTTATATCAACTTATTTTCTAATAACATTTCTTTTAATTTACTAAATGCTTTTGCTCTGTGGCTTATTTTATTTTTCAAACCTGAATCAATTTCTGCTGATGTTTTGTCCAAACCATCCGGTAAAAAAAGTGGGTCATATCCAAATCCGTTTTTCCCTCTGGGCTTTGAAATTATTTGACCTTTAAATTCGCCTTGGATAATCAGTCTATTTATACCATCATTGTAAACTGCAACACAAACAAATTTAGCTAAATGAGGAATAGGAAATTGCATTAACTCTTCAATAAGTTTTTCATTATTTTTTTTATCGGTTGCATTCTCACCTGAATATCTTGCCGAATAAATTCCCGGAGCTCCATTTAATTGTTCTACCTCTAAACCTGAATCATCACTAATTACAGGTAATTTTAAAAGTTGATAAATTCCATCAGCTTTCTTTAATGCATTTTCTTCAAATGATTTTCCGTCTTCTATAACATCAATTTTTTTATCATAATCATTTAAGGAATTAATCTTCACATTAATTCCTGAAAATATTTTTTTTACTTCTTTTAATTTTCCCTTATTTCTGGTGGCAAAAACTATATCCATAATAATTGTTAAATTCTAGAAAGCAGTTTCTTTAGTTCAGTTTTTCCATCAAAACGAAGTTTCTGTTGATCAAATAATAATGATTTTTTATCTTTTACAAGCCATTCCCCTTCAACCATAACTGAATCAATATTATTTCTTCCGGCAGTGTAAACTATTTTAGAATAAATATTATTTTTATCATTTATCAATGACATAAATGGTGTTTCAAGATCCATCAAAACAAGATCAGCTTTTTTCCCAACTTCAATACTTCCAATTTCTTTTCCTAAGCCCAAAGCTTTTGCACCAATGATAGTCGCCATTCTGAATACAGTTTTTGCATCCATTACAGTAGCTCCGTGAATTGGTTTTTGAATGAGTGCAGCTAACCTCATTTCTGTAAAAATATTAAGCTCATTATTGCAAGGAGCACCATCGGCTCCCAATGAAACTGAGATACCCTCTTTTAAGTAACGGGAAATGTTCGCAATTCCTGAACCAAGTTTCAAATTTGAAGATGGACAATGTGAGATATTTACTTTTTGTTTTTTTAAGATACTAAATTCATTTTCATTTACATGAATTCCGTGTGCTAAAATTGTTTTATCACTAAGCAACCCCAGAGAATTAAAAAAATCAATATTATCTTTTTTATATTTTTTTCTGACTTCTTCAATTTCTTTATTATTTTCTGATGAATGTGTGTGATAAAGGCTTCCTCGAAAATCAGACATCATTTTACTTGTTTCTATTAATAATTCTTCAGAACAGGACAAAGCAAATCTTGGTGCAAAACCATATTTAACTTTACCATTATTTATATTATGAAATGATTTTGCTAATTCAAAAGTGTCTTTTAATTCATCCTTAGTATTTGATTTGAAAGCAGGAAACAAATCATTAATATCCATCATGCATTTACCGGCAAAACATCGCATCCCGGATTTAATTAATTCATCAAAAATAACTTCCTGATAGCGAAGTGTTCCCATATCCAAAATAGTAGTTGTTCCACCCAGCAGTAATTCGTTAATTCCTAGCCTGACTGATGCTCTTAAAGATTCTTTGTTGTGGGCATTCTCGAAAGGGAAAATTTTTAGTTGAAGCCAATCCAATAACTCTAAGTCATCCGCTAAACCTCTAAATAAAGTCTGACATAAATGAATATGAGTTTGAACAAAACCGGGAATTAAAGTGAGGTTTGTTTTCTTTGATACTTCCCCATTAAAATTTGAAATATCATCATCAGAATATTTACCGATTTTAGTTATTATACCATCTGTAACTTCAACACATTCATTAAATAAAATTTCATTTTTTTTATTTACAGTTACAATTTGTTTGGGTATCAGTAATAACTTTTGCATTAATTTTTATTCTTTTGATTATCCTCAAATATTTGATCAGTAACATCAAAAGCATACCTTAAATGAGGGATTACAATAGAGCCTCCAACAATAAGAGCAATATTAAAACTCTCATAAAGTTCTTGTTTTGTTGCTCCTTCTGAAATTGAGCGGTCAATATGATAAAATATGCAGTCATTACATCTTAAAACCATAGAAGCTACCAAACCCATCAATTCTTTAGTCTTTGCATTAAGAGCTCCATCTATATAGGCTTTATTATCGAGTGCAAAGAATTTATTGAAATCTCTAAAACCTGAATTGAGAATTTTATCATTCATTTCAGTTCTGTAATTTCGTGTTTCAGTTGTCGTTTTCATGTTTGACCTTAAATAAAGTAAATAAAAGTTTTATACTTCGTCGTGTTTATGACCTGTAATTAAGAAATAATTAAGCTCTCTTTCCCATGCTTCCATAAAAGATTTGAAGTGCTTTTCAGTAAAGTTTTTTACTTTTTTATTGCCATTCTTTCCCAATGCAGTAATTTGGTAAGTAACAACTAAATCGCTTCCCTTTTTACTTTCATTTATTTGCAGATAGATATTTGTGACAAAACTATCAGGTACAATTTTGACAATTTCCATTCTAAATTCTTCAGGTTCATAAACTGTAATTACCCAAAAAGCTTTTCCTTCTTCGTTGGAGGTAATAAATATGCAATCTTTTTCAGCCAAAGCTGTTTTAGAAATAATTTCATCAGGCATCCATCCATTTACCCAATCAATTTCCCTGTTTGGACATAACAATGGAAAAACCAGAGAAGGTTTAGCTTTTATATTTTGGATAAATGTATGATTTACTCTTTTGGGTTTTGTTAATTTCA
>PFVA01000023.1 GCA_002790365.1 Ignavibacteriales bacterium CG_4_9_14_3_um_filter_30_11 | reverse complement strand
TGCAATGACCGGACTTAGACCGGACAGCAACCATGTTTGGCATCTCGGTGATAAATTCAGAGAAACTATACCTAATGTTATAACTATGCCACAGTTTTTTAATAAATATGGCTACTACACAGTTTCAACAGGAAAAATTTTTCATAATCATATGCCTGACTCTGTTTCTTGGGATGAACCTGATCTTCGTCCGCCTAAATACAACACAAAGGATATGCTGGACAGAGACGCTGAAACATTTTATCACGATGATGAAACAATAGCAAAACAAAAAATTGCCAGAGAAAAAATTATTAAAAAAAGACCACACGCGTACGGCGGAGGTTGGAATGTTGGGCCCGCACTTGAAGTAACTGATAACCCTGACACTGCATTTTACGATGCTGCTCAAACTGATCTTGCAATTA
Source organism: Ignavibacteriales bacterium CG_4_9_14_3_um_filter_30_11 (assembly GCA_002790365.1). GTDB lineage: Bacteria > Bacteroidota > Ignavibacteria > Ignavibacteriales > Ignavibacteriaceae. The sequence continues at coordinate 4,214 of PFVA01000023.1, read as the reverse complement.
ATACCATTAAAAGAATTAAAGAATATGATAAACCATTTTACTATGGTTTAGGTTACTACCGTCCGCATCTTCCTTTTGTTGTATCTAAAAAATATTGGGATATGTACAAAGATGTTGATATTTCACTTTCACCAAATCCATATCTACCTAAAGATGCACCTGTTTATGCAATAAATGAAATGTATGAGTTACGAAGTTACTGGGGCTTCAAACATATACGGCATCCTTCTGTATATCAAGTACCGGATGATACTGCACGAATGTTAAAAAGGGGATATTACGCAAGTGTTACTTATATAGATGCACAAATCGGCAGGCTCATGGATTCATTTAAAGCTATGGGACTTTATGAAAATACAATAATAGTTCTGTGGGGTGATCACGGCTGGAAGCTTGGTGAACACAATAGCTGGGGAAAAATGACGAACTACGATATTGATACACATGTTCCTCTAATTATTAAAGCACCTGGATTTAAGAAAGGAATTAAAATTGATAGGCTTACAGAAATAGTTGATCTTTATCCTACACTGCTTGATCTTGCAGAAATAAATGTTGCCTCATATCTTCAGGGAACAAGCCTGGTACCATTGATGAAAAATCCTTCTCTTCCCTGGAAGCCGGCGGTTTTCAGTCAATTTCATAGAAGACCTAATCATAATCCCACCAATAAAAGATATATGGGCTATTCAATGACAACCGATCTTTACCATTATGTTGAATGGCACTATTGGGATGATTATACAAAATTACCCGGTGAAATAACCGATGTTGAGCTTTATAACCGTATAAATGATCCACAGGAAAATGTAAACATTGGCAATCTGTCTGTGAATAAAAAATTAGTAAATGAATTATCAAAAGAATTACACAATGGCTGGAGAACTGCAATACCAAAAAGTATATCTGAAAACTAAATATGAGTTATCCTGCTCCATTTCATGTAATGGCAAAGCCTATCGGTCCTATTTGCAACATCGATTGTAAATACTGCTTTTATCTTGAAAAAGAAAATCTCTACCCTGAAAATCAACTAGAAAAAAATAATTGGGTAATGCCAGATGATGTTCTTGAAGAATATATCAAACAAAAAATTGAGTCAACGGATTTAGAAGAAGAAAGTTTTACCTGGCAGGGCGGCGAGCCGACATTACTGGATGTTGAATATTTTAAGAAAGCAGTAAATCTGCAAAGAAAATATGCTAACGGAAAAAAAATAAATAATTCATTTCAAACAAATGGGATTTTACTTGATAATGAATGGTGCAAGTTTTTTAAAGATAATTCTTTTCTGATTGGACTTTCTATTGACGGACCTCGTGAACTGCACGACAGATACCGAGTTGACAAAGGCGGCAGACCAACTTTTGACAGAGTTATGCACGGACTTAGTTTACTTAAAAAACACAACATTGATTTTAACACACTAACGGTTGTACAGAAAGACAACTCGTATTATCCGATTGAAGTGTATAATTTTTTAAAAGAAATTGGAAGCGGTTATATGCAATTCATTCCAATTGTAGAAAGAGTCACAAGAGTAAATGATAATTCAATTGTAAGCCAATCGTCTGTTGAATCCGAGCAGTTTGGAAATTTTCTAATTGAAATTTTTAAACAATGGGTTTTAAAAGATGTAGGTAAATATTTTGTGCAGATATTTGATGTTTCCTTGGAAGCCTGGTTGGGATTACAAGCAAGTTTGTGTTTATTTAATGAAACCTGCGGTAAAGCTATGGCAATAGAACACAACGGAGATCTGTATTCGTGTGACCATTTTGTTTTTCTTGAAAACAAACTCGGTAACATAATGGAAAACCCACTTATTAAAATGCTGGAATCTGAACAGCAAAATAAATTTGGAAATGATAAAAAAAATACACTGCCTGTATACTGTAAAAACTGTGAAGTAAAATTTGTCTGCAACGGAGAGTGCCCTAAGAACCGTTTTATAAATACACCTGACGGAGAATTTGGACTTAATTACTTGTGCGCAGGTTATAAAAAATTTTTTAATTATATTGACCCGTGTATGAACTTTATGGCCGGTGAATTAAAAGCAAACAGACCACCGGCTAATGTTATGAGATGGATAAAAGAAAATGAAAGAAAAATGCAGCCTGTTAAAATTAGAAGAAATGATCCTTGTTTTTGCGGTAGTGGAAAAAAATATAAAAACTGTTGCAGGGGTTAGAATTTAATTATAATAGAAATATTGTTTATCATCTAACTCTCACTAAGTTCTGAATTTCTTTTTTTACCTGCCTTCTTGCGTTAAAATTATTTTTTTGCTTTTATTTTAATTATATATTGGACCTTAATGACAGACTTGGTATTTATACAAAGGAAGTCATTGTAAGATATATAAATCAGGTAAGCTTATGAAAAACTATGCATTTATTGATGGCCAAAATTTATACTTGGGAACTAAAGAAATGGGTTGGAAAGTAAGTTATAGGAAGCTTCGCAATTATTTAGCAGATAAACTTAATGTTGGAAAAGCATATTATTTTATAGGTCTTGACCCAACAAATAATGATGTTTACAAATCTCTTCAATCAGCAGGATTTATTTTAATGTTTAAGCTTACTTATAAAGACTGTGACGGAAAAAGAAAAGGTAATGTTGGCTGATATTGTTTTACAAGCTATGATTGATTATGATAATTATGAGAAAGCTGTTTTGGTTTCAGGCGACAGTGATTTTTATAGCCTAGTAAAATATTTACGAAAAAACGATAAACTCAAATTAGTTTTAGCACCAAACTTAGAAAGTTCTTCTTTTCTTTTAAGAAAGGAAGCAAAGGAAAAATTTTATTGCATTGAGGAATTAAAAAAGAAATTAGCTCTTTAATTTCTTTAAATGAAAAAATCCCCAGTAGCACTGACACTAAAGGGGGTCTTTTCGGTAATGATTCTACACAAAAAAATCAAAAAATTATTTAAAGTCAAAAAAAAATCAGATAAGTGGTAAATCAGTTGATGGTATAGATAATTATACTTTCAATGTACAATCGCTAATTTCTGAATCTCTGTTTTAATGTCACTTCTCTTTTACATAATTATTTTATAAAGACAAACATCGTTTGCATGCTAATCTCCTTTCTGATTGCATCCCTCCGAAAAGATTCTGTTAAAGTCGTAATTTAGTGTTATAGTAGAGAGAAAAGTAAAAGATAGGATTTAACTTGTCATCATAAAATGCTTAGGATTTTCATTTTTAATAAAATTATAACTATAGAAATGCAACAAAAATAAATTACAAATATTTATTTTTATTCTGAAACCAACTCTTCTTCATTATAATAAGCAACAACTGTTCTACTTTTACAACGGAAATGATACGGTTGGAGCGCTAAATTGAGGCTTTTTACTATTGAGCTTGTCTTTGCTCCTCTTACTTTTTTTGAAGCAACTTTGTCAGAAATCCAAGGTGTAAGTTTTTTTATATCTTCCGGATTATCAGCAGCTTATTTAGCATCACACTGAGCAACTGTATTTTTGACCTTTATAATTCTGCCAACCATGTATTTATAGATTAAACTTACCTGGGGATGGATTAACAATTAGAAATTTATATCCAATAAATTTTAAGTAATTTTAGTTACTATACTATCAATACTTCTTTATATGTGTTTTAACTTCCCATCATTTTAATTTAATTATTTAGATATAAAGATTTCAAATAGTATATTTGGCTTTAATATTTTTACAATTTGTTAAACGAAAAATTATTTATCTATGAAAAAGTTCGCCCCATTTTTTGTAATACTTGCTGCAAGCTTATGGGCTGTAGACGGGATTGTTTTGCGTCCTTCGCTTTATTCCCTTCCGGTTACCCTTGTAGTTTTTGTTGAAAGTACTATTGTTGCACTTTTACTTACTCCATTTATATATAAATACTTTAGTGATATTAAAAAACTTGAGATAAAGGATTGGATCGCATTCGGTGGGGTTGCTCTTTTGGGAGGGGCAATTGGAACTATGGCAATAACCAAGGCTCTTTTTTATGTTGATTATGTGAACCTCTCAATTGTTATTCTTATTCAGAAGTTGCAGCCGGTATTTGCTATTTTGTTAGCAGGAATATTTCTTAAAGAAAAACTACCTAAGGAATTTTTCCTTTGGGCAGTACTTGCTATAATAGGAACATATTTTATGACATTCGGATTTAAAGTCCCTAATATTTCATCAGGAAATAAAACTTATTTGGCT
>PFVA01000243.1:17290-19304 GCA_002790365.1 Ignavibacteriales bacterium CG_4_9_14_3_um_filter_30_11 | reverse complement strand
TAAAGACGGTATTCAGGATAATACAGAATTAGGAATTAAAGATGTAGTTGTAAAATTACTTGATGCGAATAATAGTGATGCTGAATTGTTTACAACAACAACAGATGATCAAGGAAAATATAGTTTTATAAATTTGTCAACAGGAAGTTATAAAGTATCTTTTACATTACCGACTAATTATAATTTCAGTCCAAAAAATGCGAACACTTCCACATCAGAAAATAATTCAGATGTAAATTCTTCAACAGGTAAAACAGATGCATTTACATTAACGGCAGGAGAAAATCTAACTAATATAGATGCCGGAATGTATATTGCACCGCCGGTTGTAAGCACACCTAATCCTATTGTAACTGTTAGTGATGGTTTGGATGTTTCACCTGATTCAGGAATGACAACTACATATACGATAATTTTTAAAAATGAAGGTGACGGGGATCTATTAAATACAGTTGTTACTGATACTTTACCTTCAGGATACTCATATGTATCAAATACAGGTATAGCACCAACAGTTATATCTTCATCAGGAAATGAGGTGTTAAATTTCCAAATAGGAACTATGACGCCCGGTTTGACAGATACAGTGCATATTACAGTAAAGGTAACAGCTATAGAATCTGATTATAAAAATATAGTATACTTAACGGGAATTGATGGAAATAATAAATCTTATATGAGTTCATCTACTGATATTAATCTTTATGATGAGCCAAGCGGCGGCGGAGATGCCGGTTTAGAATCTAAAGGTGATTTAGCTTCTTTATTATTAAAAAGACAGCTATTAATAAGATACGGAAGAACAACTCCAATGCTTACTATAAATAAATCCAACTCAATTTCAGCTCAGCATAATTTAGATGAATTCTATCCTGCTACAGGTCCGTTTAACTCGCAGGGTGTTGTAACTACTCCATTTGATATATCGGGAATTTCAAATGCAATTTCCAGTTATGCAATGGATTATAATATGAATACAGCAAATGGACAAAGAAGAGTTGCAGGTATATTCTCAACTATAACAACTGCACCTTATATTTATGACCATACAAAAGCTGTATGCGATAGATTAGGTGGTTCCGTTGTAAGTGATATAAGATTGATTGAAATAAATGGACACAAATTTTATGCTGCAAAATTAGTTAACGAAAAGAAAAATCAAACTGATTACTCTGTTTCATTTAGTGTTTACGAAACACCAAGCGGATATCAGTTACAAAACAAATGGACTTATGCAGAATATATTGCGCCAACCGGAGCTTCCAGCGTTTATAACTTCCAGGTTTGGTCTTCAACATACGAAAGTACTGTAGAGTTAGCTAAAAGTGTTTTAGCAAAAATAAATTCATACAGTTCTATAGCATATTTAAATGTAAACCAGATTGAACCGGATGTTTATATTAAAAGTTCATATTACTCACACGATGGTACAATTCATTTAAGTTTGATGAATTTAGGAAATTCTACTCAAGTCTCAATATCTAATAAATACAGATTTTCTCAAGGAGATGCTCTGATTGAAAAATCAGAAAATATATTTGTCCAAAATGGTGAAAATGAAATAGTTTTATCATCGGGAATTATTTCTGATGCGAATTTAACATTGATTTCTTCAACAGGTTTTAAAGATGAAGCTTTTGTTAGCGGAGGCTCTTATACAGATATCTCCGGTCCAAACAGTACTGTAACAAGTTTTTCAACTGTAAATTTTGCTCAACCTGTTGCAACAAATTATCCTAGCGGGTCATTGTTACTTTCGGGCGGTGTATCAATTTCTGGAAATCTTTCGGACTGGATATCTGTAATAAGAAGTTTTACTGCCGGTGGAGAAAGTGTTGATCTTAGCAACTATAAAACAATTAAATTTAGTGCTAAGGGAACAGGTGTTTTAACTTTAATATTTGATTTGACCAATACACAGAACTACAATTATTTCTCTCATACTGTTAATCTTATGTCAAACTTAACAGAGTATTCCGTAAATTTTAGTGACCTTACAGAAATTACACCAACT
>PFVA01000243.1:0-17282 GCA_002790365.1 Ignavibacteriales bacterium CG_4_9_14_3_um_filter_30_11 | reverse complement strand
ATTTGATCCTAAGCTGGTAAGAAACATTGGATTTGTCCTTTATAAGGCAAATAATCCTAGTCTTACAAACTTTAATTTTGATGTTGAAAAAATTGTATTCACTCCTAATGTAGTTACCGGAATAGATGATGAACAGGTAATTCCAAAAGAATTCACACTTTCACAGAATTATCCTAATCCGTTTAATCCAACAACAACTATCAGGTTTACTCTTCCGGAGGCATCATTAGTAACTCTTAAGATTTACAATATGCTTGGGCAGGAAGTAAAAACTCTTGTAAACGAACAGAAGAGTGCCGGTACATTTAATGTACAGTGGAAAGGAGATAATGATTTTGGATCTAAAGCATCCAGCGGAACTTATATTTACAGAGTAATAGCCGGAGCAAATATATTTACAAAGAAAATGATCTTATTAAAATAGCGATGTTTGTCGCCTCGTAGATAATTAAATTATTAAAAAAATTTAACCCCCTGCATAGTTCGGGGGTTTTTTTATTAATAACTCATCTTACGCAACTTACGCAATATGATTTGTGAATTGCCACGACTTTTAAGTCGTAGCAAGAAAACACTACGAAAACCGGGCTTTAGCCCAAATTATTTTGTTTTTTTTGACTAAAGTCCAGAACTCTGAGGTTTTTTTAATCCACGCCCTAAAGGGCATGGCAAGTCAAAAACAGATTTTGCGTAATGTGAGTTAATAACTTTCTTTATATAAATTGAAATTCAATCTGCCTTTGAGTAATTTTAACTTCTAAAAAAATTAAAAAAGGAGTTCTAAAAAATGGCTGTCAAAGTTGGAATTAACGGTTTTGGACGAATCGGTAGATTGGTTTTTCGCAGAAGTATGGAATTAGGCGGTTTTGATTTTGTTGGAATAAACGATCTTACCGATGCGAAAACATTAGCACATTTATTAAAATATGATTCCGTTCACGGAAAATTTAAAGGGACAATTGAAGTTGATGGAAACTATCTTATTGTTAACGGTGACAGTATAAAAATAACTGCAGAAAAAGACCCTTCAAAATTAAAATGGGGCGAACTTGAAACTGATGTTGTTATTGAATCAACAGGTGTATTCAGGTCTAAAGAACAATGTATGAACCATGTAAATGCAGGGGCAAAAAAAGTTATTTTAACAGTTCCGGCTAAAGGTGAAATTGACGCTACCATTGTTCTTGGTGTAAACGAAAATCATATTAAAAAAGATCATAAAATTTTATCAAATGCTTCATGTACAACAAACTGTCTCGCACCAATGATAAAAGTTTTAAATGATTCCTTCGGAATAGAAAATGCTTTTATGACTACAGTTCATGCTTATACAAATGATCAAAGATTATTGGACTTACCACATAGTGACTTAAGAAGAGCAAGATCTGCTGCTGTTTCTATTATTCCTACAACTACAGGTGCTGCAAAAGCTGTTGGAAAAGTTATACCGGAATTAAACGGTAAATTAGATGGAATGTCAATGCGTGTACCTGTGCCGGACGGATCAATTACAGATGTTGTCGCATTACTAAAGAAAGAAGCTACAGTTGAAGAGATAAATAATGCAATGAAAAAAGCTGCAGATTCAAACCTGAAAGGTATTATGGAATATTCAGATGAACCATTAGTATCAGTTGATATAGTTGATAATTCACATTCAGTTGTTTTTGATTCTCTTTCAACAATGTCATTTGGCAAAACAGTAAAAATTGTTGGATGGTATGACAACGAATGGGGTTATTCTTGCAGAGTTGTTGACTTAATAAAGAAGATAGTCTAAATATTTAGTTATTTTTGTCATCGCGATCTCGCCAAGGCGGGAGAAGCAATCTACAATAGATTTAAAATTTAAACGGATTGACACATCCTTCGGGCATGCAATGATTTTCACAATACTTATTTTTCAATTATAGTTTTTATGAACAAACTTTCAATCGACGATATAGATTTAAAAGGCAAAAGAGTTTTAGTCAGAGTTGACTTTAATGTTCCATTAGATGAATATAAAAAAATTACAGATGATAAAAGAATTACTGCTTCTTTACCAACAATCAATAAAATAATTAATGACGGAGGTAAAGCAATTTTAATGAGTCATTTGGGCAGACCAAAAGGTGAGAGAAAACCTGAATTTAGTTTAGAGCCTGTTGCAAAAAGATTAACTGAACTGATTAGTAAAAATGTAATTTTTTCAAATGATTGTATTGGTAATGACACAAAATTAATTGTAGATAATTTGAAAAACTCTGATGTACTTTTACTTGAGAATTTAAGGTTTCATAAAGAAGAAGAAAAAAATGACCCGATTTTTGCAAAAGCTCTTTCTGAATTTGGAAATGTTTTTGTTAATGATGCTTTTGGAACTGCACACAGAGCACACGCTTCTACGGAAGGAATTACAAAATTTATTTTTCCATGTGTTGCCGGTTACTTAATGAAAAAGGAATTGGATTATCTTGGAAGTAAATTAGAAAATCCATTAAAACCTTATTGCGCTATTTTAGGTGGTGCAAAAATTTCGGGTAAAATTGATGTCATAAAAAATCTTATAGGTAAAGTTGATACTCTTATTGTCGGCGGTGGTATGGCATTTACATTCTTTAAAGCTCAGGATAAAGAAATTGGCATATCACTTTTAGAAGAAGATAAATTAGAACTTGCAAAAGAAATTCTTTCCGAAATAGAAAAAAGCAACACAAAATTATTTTTACCTATTGATGTTTTAATGGCTGATAAATACAGTAATAAATCAGCTTTTCAGATTGTTTCTATTGAAAATATGCCTTCCAACCAAATGGGATTGGATATAGGACCCGAAAGCATTAAATTATTCTCAGAGCAAATTTTGGATTCAAAAACTATTGTTTGGAACGGACCAATGGGTGTATTTGAATTTAAAAATTTTTCCAATGGAACTTTTTCTATTGCTGAAGCATTAAAACTAGCAACAGAAAATGGAAGTGTTACAATTGTAGGCGGTGGCGATTCAGCAGCCGCTATTAAAGAAGCCGGGCTTGATGAAAGTGTCTCTCATGTTTCCACCGGTGGCGGTGCTTCTTTGGAATTTTTAGAGGGGAAGCTTTTGCCTGGTGTTGAGGCATTAACTTCAAAATAAAAAAAGGATATTGTGAATAATTATTACAGACCAAGAGGATTCGGAGGATTTAGTTTATTTCCACCGATAATTAAAAATCTACTTATAATAAACGGTGTAGTTTTTTTACTGCAAACTATGTTAAATAATTTATCTTTTGACGGTGTCCCTGGATGGTATATTATTAACAGATGGTTTGCTTTAAATCCTTTAACAGGTGTTGATACAGCGGGTCAAAGCTATAATTTTCAAATCTGGCAATTAATAACTTATCAATTTATGCACGGTGGATTTGGGCATATTTTATTTAATATGTTTGCTCTTTGGATGTTTGGTATTGAAATTGAAAATATGTGGGATCCTAAAAAGTTTTTAACCTTTTATTTATTGTGCGGGGTTGTGGCCGGAATTTTTCACTTGTTTCTTTCTTCAATATTTGGTTTGCCCACAGCTGTTACAATAGGTGCCTCCGGTGCAGTTTATGGAGTTATGATTGCATTTGCATTGTTTTTCCCAGACAGACCGATTTATTTATATTTCTTTATTCCCATTAGGGCTAAATATTTAATTACATTTTTAGTAATAATGGAAATAATGCTTGTTGACTCTGCCGGAAGCAGCATTGCACATTTAGCTCATCTTGGCGGTGCTTTAGCGGCATTTATTTTTATTATGTTTGATAAGGATAGTTACATTGCTTTAAAAAGAATTTTAAATTGGAATTTTAGTTTGAATAATCCTTTCAGTAAAATGGAAAATCCATTTAAAAAAGATAACAGTAATGTTAAAGAAGCTAAATTTTATGAGTTTAAAGAAAATAAGAAAGAGAATGAAGTTACGCAAAAAGATATAGATAAAATATTAGATAAAATTAGTGAATCCGGTTATCAAAATCTTACTCCTGAAGAAAAGAAAATTCTTTTTGAAGCCAGTAAAAAAATAAATTAGTTTTGAAAATATTTATTCAAAATCAGTCAATTTTAAAATCCATTTCAATATTAATATTAACTTCCGTAATAATATTTTCCGGTTGCTCCCAAGAAAAAATTATTAAAGAAGATACTTTTGTTTTAGTTTACACTGATCTTGTAATTGCTCAAGATTCATTGTCTGCAGATACCACAGAATTTGAAACAGAGAAGTCGAATATATTTTCAAGATATAATGTTAATAAGGAATTATACCTACATACATTGGATTATTATAAAAATAATCCGGAAAAGTGGAAAGTATTGTTTGATAAAATTATTTCTTACTTGAGGAAGAAAGAGAAACAGCCGTTTTAAATTTTGCAACTGCAATCCTAATTATTGGATAAGTAATTTCATTCGGAAGTCGTTCCTTTAATTCTTTTAGATTACTAAACCCTCTACTTAATTCGTGATAAATTGTTTTTATAAATTCATCTTTCAATAATTGTTTTATATCAATATCAGGTTCGTTTTCAATTATTGATTCTGCATGCATTGAAATTACAGTTTCTGAAAGTTTTCTTATTTTGGAAATAGCATTTAAAGAATATCCTTCTTTTATAAGTCTGTAAGTCTCTTTTATACCGGGTGAAAATTTAATCTTTCTTCCATCATTTTTTTTGAAGTTAATTATTTCATCTATAAAGTCAGTACCAATTTTATGGAACATTCTTTTTGTAAAACCTTTAATCATCAATAATTCATTTCTATCTTTCGGTTTTTTAACTGAGATTTCCTTTAATATTTCTTCTGGACAAATCAGTGATGGTTTTTGCAAATATCTTTTAGCAGTATTTCGTCTGATTTCTTTCAAACTTGAATATAAATCCAAGCTATCATCATATTTAATGGGATCATACTGTTCTAATTTATTTTTATTGTGTAATGGTAAATTATTAATTCCTTTATCAGTTATGATAATTTTTTGATTTACTGTTTCTGGCTTATTCAAAAGTTTACTTGCATATAAAAAACTAATTACATTTTGCAATTCTACTTCTGAAAAATTAATACAAGAACCGTAATAATTCATTTTTGTATACTTTAGATTTTTACTTTCTCCCTTTAATATATTTTTTAATTCACTTTCTGAAAGTACATCATTTTGTTCGTTTACTAAACTGAGTATTAACTCTTTTACATAATCTGAATTTGAATCTGAAAAATATTGACCTTGTTTGCAAACATCACAAATCCCACATGAATAGTCATTTGCATCTTCACCAAAATAACTCAAAATAAATTTGAATCTGCATTCATTAGTAAAAACAAATCCTATCATTTTTTCAATTTTTTGTTGTCCAACTAAATAAGAAGAATTTATCTTTTTGTAATCAATTTGTAATCTGTCAGCAATAACTCTTTGTGTAGATAATGTTATGTATTCACCACTGTCATTTTGTTTATATGTAAGTACACCAAGGTCATTTAATATCTCAAAATTCTCTTTTATTACATTCAAGCTAAAATTTAATTCTTTTAATATCTCTGTAAAATCAACATCAATCTGTTTGGTAAATATTGTATTTCCATATTTTCTAACTAAAAATAAAAGCAATTCTTTAATACTAAAGTTCAAAGACTTTTTAATAAATAATTTTAATTTTTCCGTAGTAAAATTAATTTTAACAGTCGTGTTCTGATGATATTTTGAAATAGTTCTTAAATAGCCGCTTGCTTCTAAAGTCCTCAATACTGAATGAAGCAACCCATTATTTAATTTCCTTTTTATACAAGAGATAATAAAAGTAGAATTAATAAAAATATCATCATTATTTAAGGAACCAACGGCAACCTTTCCGTAATCACACACAGCATTATAAACATCTTGTATCAATTTTTTATCAGGATTAGCATTTAGAAGAAAATAATTATGAATATTCATATCATCTTTTTCATAAAGTAAAAAAGCAAATGAATTCTTACCGTCTCTGCCTGCTCTTCCAATTTCCTGGTAATAATTTTCGATTGAATTTGGTGTGTTGTAATGGATTATAAGTCTAATATCTTTTTTATCTATTCCCATTCCAAATGCATTTGTGGCAGCAATAATTTTTAATCTGTCATTTTGAAAATCATCTTGAATTTTAATTCTAATTTCAGATTTTAATCCGGCGTGGTAATAATTGCATATTATTTTATGCATATTCAGATATTCAGTAATTTCTTCAGATGATTTTCTGGAGCTAGTATAAATTATTACAGGTGCTTTAAATTGTTTGATTAAAGCCAGTGTAGTGTTTTTTTTCTTGGTGGTTTTAATTACATTCAGATGCAGATTATCTCTTTCAAATCCTTTAACAAATATTTTTGGTCTCTTAAAATTTAATTGCTTAATAATATCATCTCTAACTTCAGGTGTTGCAGTAGCGGTAAATGCTGAAATATGTTTAACTGAAATAAACTCAGCAAAATTTTTTATCTTTCTGTAACTTGGTCTGAAATTATGTCCCCATTCACTTATACAATGTGCTTCATCAACAAATAAATATTGTGGAGATAAATCTTTTATTCTATTTGCAAAATCTCTGTTCTCTAATCTTTCAGGTGAAACAAATAATATTTTTAATTTACCATAAGAAATTTTATTCATTACATCTTCATATTCTCTAAAATCCATTGAGCTGTTTACAAATCCGGCAATTAACTCTTCTTTATTTAAGCTGTCAACTTGATCCTTCATTAATGCGATAAGCGGGGAAATAATAATAGAAAAATTTTCAGAAACCAAGGAAGGGATTTGATAGCATAAAGATTTTCCGGCACCTGTTGGGAGAACAGCTAATATATTATTACCAGCCAAAATACTGTCAATAATTTCCAGTTGATTCTTTCTAAAAGTAGAAAACCCAAAATATTTTTTTAAAGCTTCTTTTGGTGACATAGTCCAAGAATATTTAAAGGCTTAAATCATTTTATTAATTTATGAAAAGTGTCATTTGAATTTAATTAATATATATTTCCCAAACATTAGAACTCAAAGTCTTTTTTGTTCTTCCGGCAGAAAAATTATTTAATTGTTAGTAAAAATGAGATATTTTATTGGTATTAAATTTGTATTTTTAAAGAGAAAATTTTAATAAATATTAATTTTTACCATGGAAGAAAACGATTTAAAATTAGAAGATATATTTGGTTCAACTCATTTTTCGGATGATGCTGACGGAATAAATCTTATTGCCATAATTGGCGCCGGAATTATGGGACAAGGGCTTGCTCAAACAATTGCCAGTTCTGGTATGAATGTAATTGTTGTAGAAAAAGACAGTGAACATTTAAAAAAGGCGAAAGAGTTGTTAATTGAATCTCTTGATCAGGACATTAAAAGATGGAGCGTAACTGAATCTGAGAAGAAAGCAATTCTAAGTAGAATCAATTGGAAAAAGGACTTAGAATCAGTTAAGAAATGCGACATTATAATTGAAGCTGTTACCGAAGATTTTAAATTAAAAGAAGATATTTTTCAAAAACTTGATAAGCTTGTAAAAGAAAAAACAATATTTGTTTCCAACACTTCAACATTAAGTCTAACCAAAATAGCTGAAACAATTTCAAGATCTGATAAAATAATTGGAATGCATTTTCTAAATCCGGTACCTAAAATACCACTTGTAGAATTAGTAAAGTGCTTGCATACATCAAATGAAACAGTAAAGATTGCAAAAACTTTTGCAACAAAAATTGGTAAAACTTCTGTTGAGGTATATGAGTATCCAGGATTTGTAACAACCAGAGCAATAGTTCCATTATTAAATGAAGCTATGTATATTTTATTGGAAGGAGTTGCTACTGCTGAACATATAGATACTGCAATGAAGCTCGGTTATAATTTTAAAAATGGTCCTTTGGAAATGGCAGACATGATGGGACTAGATGAAGTTCTTGCTTGGATGGAAACGCTCTGGAAAACTCTTGGCGAACCGAGATATAGAGCTTGTCCTATATTAAGGAAACTTGTTAGAGAAAGAAAACTAGGTAAAAAAACAGGAGAAGGTTTTTATAAATATGATAAAAACGGTAAAATAATTGCATCTAAGATCTAAGGGAAAAAATGAAAGTATTGGTTTTAAATTGTGGAAGTTCTTCAATAAAATATCAACTTATTGAGACTGAGAAAAAGTTAAAATTAGCAAAAGGTATAGTTGAAAGAATTGGAATGGCCGGTGCAGTTCTTTCACAAAAAAGGTTTGACGGCGACAACTTAAAAATTGCCGGAGAAATATTAGACCACACTATGGCAATAGAATATGTACTTAGTGTTTTGCTTAGTAAAACTCACGGTGTAATTAGTTTTAAAGAAGAAATAGAAGCTGTGGGACATAGAGTGGTACACGGCGGTGAAACATTTTCCGATTCTATATTAATCACAGACGATGTAATAAATGTTTTGCGTGATAATATAGAATTAGCACCACTTCACAACCCACCAAATATAAAAGGAATTCAAGCTGTTAAAAGAATTTTACCCGATGTTCCTCAATGCGCAGTTTTTGATACAGCATTTCACAGCAACATGCCTCATAAAGCTTTTTTATATGGCCTGCCTTATGATCTATATAAAAGATATAAAATTAGAAGATACGGTTTTCATGGTACATCACATTGGTATGTATCAAATAAAGCTGCAGAATTGATGGGAAAAAATTTTTTTGATTTAAAAATTATTACTGCACACTTAGGTAATGGCTGTAGTATGGCTGCAATTAAGGATGGTAAATCAATTGATACTACAATGGGATTTACACCTTTGGAAGGATTGCTTATGGGTACAAGATGCGGTGATATTGATCCTTCTATTATTACTTTTTTAATGAGTAAGGAAGGATTAACATTATTTGAAGCAAATACTTTGCTAAACAAACACAGCGGTTTAATGGGAGTAAGTGGTGTAAGTAGTGATATGAGAGAAATTCTTTCAGCTTTAGAAGATAATGATAAAAAAGCTAAATTTGCTTTTGATATTTTCTGTTATAGAATTAAAAAATATTTAGGAGCCTATTCTGCTGCAATGGGAGGATTGGATGCATTTGTTTTTACTGGAGGTATAGGTGAAAATTCATCTAAAGTAAGAAATGAAGTTTGCAGTGACCTTGAATTTTTAGGAATTGAAATTGACATTCAAAAAAATAATTCGCAAAGTGAAATTATATCTGCAGATTCTTCTAAGGTAAAAGTATTTTGCCTACCCACAAACGAAGAACTTGTTATTGCAACAGATACTGAAAAAATTGTCTCCGGTATTAAAAAATAATTATTTTATAACCATTCTTATTAAAATTTCTTATTTTCACTTTTAAATCTTTTTGAGTTTATTATGAATTTGGAAATATTTTTGCTCTCCTTTATTCCATTGTTTGTAGCTATAGATATTATTGGGGTTACTCCTCTTTTCATAGGCTACATTGAGGGATTAGACAAAGCGAACAGGAAAAAGCTTTTAAGAGATGCTATTATAACAGCCTTTATAGTTGCTGTAGCTTTTTTACTAGCTGGAAAATTAGTTTTAAATTTTTTGGGAATTACAATTGATGATTTTAAGATAGGTGGAGGAATCATTCTTTTAGTATTGGCTATTACTGATATTATGACTTCAGGTGAAAGAAGAAGAGACCCGGGAAACAGTATAGGTGTTGTTCCATTGGGCATCCCACTTATAATGGGTCCGGCGGGTTTAACAACAATTATAATGCTTGTAAATAATTTTGGATATCTGGCAACTATTTTATCAATAGTATTAAATTTTATAATTGTCTGGCTAACTTTAATAAACGCAAATTTATTTATAAAAGTAATAGGTGAAGGCGGTGCAAAAGCTTTTGCCAAAATTGCTTCGTTATTTATGGCAGCTATTGCTGTAATGATGATAAGGGTTGGAATTATTGGTATAATAAATACATTTAATAAGTAGATACTTTATATAATATTTATTAATATTAATATTATTTAATTAATCTAAAGATATATGTTTCTGGGATTAAGTAGAAAATCAGTCCTTGTAACTGCCGCTAGTAATGGAATAGGGCGAGCTATTGCAGAAGAATTTGCATCCGAAGGAGCTAGAGTTGCAATCTGCTCCAGAAATAAAGAAAATCTTTTAAAAACCACTGATGAAATTAAAAGTAAATTCGGAGTAGATGTTTTATGGTGTGTTTGTGATTTAAGTAAAAGAAAAGATATTGAAAATACAATTGCAGCAGTCGAAAAGGAATTTAATGGAATTGATATACTTGTAAATAATTGCGGTGGCCCAATTAGAGGCAATTTTATTGATGTCCAAGATTCTGATTGGCAGAATGCATTTAATCAGATGTTTTTGAGCGCTGTAACTGCAACTAAACTTGTTACCCCTAAAATGATAGAAAAAGAATGGGGGAGAATTATTAACATTACTTCAATATCTGTAAAACAACCTATTGATAATTTAATTCTTTCTAATGCCATAAGGACGGGTTTGGTTGGATTAACAAAATCTTTAAGTAATGAATTAGGTAAATATAATATTACTGTAAATAATGTAGCTCCAGGTTATACACTTACAAATCGTGTTTATGAAATAGCCGTTAACAAAGCTAAAGAACTTAATATCTCTCACGAACAAGTACTAACTGATATTGCAAGAGAAATACCCTTAAATAGATTAGCATCACCTAAAGAAATTGCTGCATTAGTAGTTTTTTTAGCTTCAATGAAAGCAAGTTATATTACAGGTACAACTATTCAGGTTGATGGCGGTTATATAAAAGGAGTCTAAGTAATTTTAGATTTATTATTGAAGATTTATTATCCCTTTAATTGAGACAAAACCTTTTCCTTTTAATTTTTTATAGAGTTTTTTGTAAGTACATTTTCTGTCAAATATCTCTTTAAATTTTAAATATATTTTATATTCGTAACCTTGTAATTTAAAAGTTAACCCTTTCTTATGCACCTCATTTCCTGAAAGCATATATTTTAATTTTGTCTTGTAATCTTCATATATATAAAAATATCTTTCAGAGTTTTTAATATTTAACGCTTTCCCGATATTTATTGAAATATCTTTATAATCAGAATTTATTTTTGTGTAAGAATTTATTAAAGTAAATTTTGTCGTTTTCAATTTATTGTTGTAAAGTACAAGAACCCTTTGTTTACCAATACCATTTGTGTAAGCAAACACATTTTCTTCAATTATTCTCTTTGTCTTATAAGCTGCAAATAGATTAAAGTTTTTTACACTGCTGAATAATTTTCTACATTTCATCAATGGGAATATCTCTTTTCTATGGAGATCTAAAAATATCTCATCAATTTTTTCATCATAGTGTGGACGATAATATTCCATTCCATATTTTTCGTAAAATCCTTCAATTTGTCCGTGAGAAAAAAGTGGTAAACCAGGTAGTGTTAACATCATAATTGACACACCCAAATATTTATCACCTTTGCCAAATTTATTAGCTATAGGTTCTTCATCCGGATTACTTAAATAATTAACAAATCTTTTAAGTATTTCAGAGTTTTCATTCAATATATGTTTAATGTATAGGTGATAATCATAGTTTTTTTCTAGAAGGAGCATATTCATAAATGCACTATTGTAAACTCTGTTCATACCTAAATTTTTAATAAAATCCCATTCTGTCATCCAATATGTCTCAGCAAAAAGGAATATTTCTTTTTTAGTATTTTTTATTCCATTTTTTAATTCTAACCAAAATTCATTCGGCATTTTTTTATTAAATTCTTTTTCTACTGTTGCTGCTATATGTCTTGATGGAATAGGTGAATATTCATAAGGTTTGGGGTACCACAATCTTGCAAAATGATATTTTGTCAACATCATTGCCGCATCAATTCTAATAATTGGGAAAAGTTTTCCAATATTTTTTATCTTATTTATTAATGCTTTTCTTACATTAGCTTTACTCAAGTCCAGCTGAGCAGTGTCATTCCACGGCATATTGGTTCCATCATTACCGTGATAAATATATCTTGCTTTTCCTGTCCTTTTTTCTTTGAACTGAAAAACGACCGCAGCATCTTTATAAGAATAATATCCGTCTTCAATTCTAATTTCAAAGTCTTTATTGTTAGATAAATTTTTTCCGGTGAAGGTATAATTTTTAAAAGGCGAGATTCCTGTTTGAATAAAATAATCCGGATGTTTAAATAACCATTCAGAATTTATGCCGGTGTGATTGGGGACAAAATCACACGCAAGTTTTATCCCAAAATTTTCAGCTTTTTTGGATAATACTTTTAAAGATTTTTCTCCTCCTAAATTTTTAGCGATTTTATAATCATAAATTGAATATGCCGATGACACACAATCTTTATTGGCGGTTAATTCTTTTATTTTTTTTGAGCCCGTGCTTCTTTCCCAAATGCCTATTAACCAAATTGCATTAAAATTTCTATCAACAATTTCTTTTAATTCTTCATTCGGGATTTTATCGAGTGTAGTAATCTTCTTATTATATTTCTTACTTAATTGGTAAAGCCAAACCAATGTGTGCTTGGTAAGAATAATTGTATTATCCATCCAGGCTTTATCTTTTGAGAAATTTAATTTCCTTTTTCGCATAGTAAAATGATTAAAATCTTTAATTATAAAGTTAATTATAATTAGCGTATTTGACTTTATATTTAGATAATATAAATATTTTTTTATTTTAGTGCTAAAGGTTCAATTCCGGCATGGGTTGAATGTTTATAAAAAAGATACAAAGAGAAAACAAACCCATAGGGGTTGAATATCTGTTTCTTTCATTGATATTCGTTCAATATTCAGGTAATTTTAGATTTATTTTTAAATATAAATATCAATGGCTAAAACCCCATTAATGATTCAATATGGTAAGATAAAGCAGGAAAATCCTGATGCAATTCTACTTTTTAGGATGGGTGATTTTTTTGAGACTTTTGAGGAAGATGCCAAAATTGCTTCTAAAGTTTTAGGAATTACACTAACAAAAAGAGCCAATGGAGCAGCAGGCGAAACTCCCCTTGCCGGATTTCCTCACCACGCAATTGATAATTATTTACCCAAATTAATTAAAGCAGGTTACAGAGTTGCTGTTTGTGAACAGGTTGAAAACCCAAAGTTTGCAAAAGGTATTGTCAAAAGAGAAGTAATTGAAGTTGTTACACCGGGTGTCAATTTTTCTGATAAAATTCTTGATCACAAAAAAAATAATTATTTAATGAGTGTCTGCTTAAATGATAATATAGTAGGTTTATCTTTTTGTGATATTTCTACCGGAGAATTTTATACCTATGAGGTAAATTCTGATAAACTGCAACTACAAATAGAATCTATTTCTCCAGCAGAAATATTAATACAGAAAAAAGATAAAGAAGAATTATCTAAAATAATCCAAAAAATTAATTCCGGAATCAGAATTACAATTATGGATGACTGGATATTTAATTATGATTATGCAAAAGATTTGATTTTAGAAAACTTCAAAACCGTTACACTAAAAGGGTTTGGAATAGAAAATTTTTCTTCCGGAATAATTTCATCCGGAGCTGCATTAAATTATTTAAAAGAAACTCAAAAAAACGCTCTTTCACATCTTACTAAAATCTCAGTTTACAATCCAAATGATTTTATGGTCTTCGATCAGTCAACCAAAAGAAATTTGGAAATTACTTATTCAATGCAGGGCGGAGTTAAAGAAGGAACTCTGATTGATATTTTAGATAAGACAGTAACTGCAATGGGTGGACGCTTATTAAAAAAATGGATAACTGCTCCACTTCTAAATAAAGATGCAATTTTAAAAAGGCAAGAAAGTGTTGAAGAGTTAGTATCAGAAAAAAATATTAGAAATAATATTTTTAGTCATTTAAAAGAAATTGGTGATTTGGAAAGATTGATATCAAAAGTTTGCACAGGCAAAGCAAACCCCAGAGATATTGTAAATCTAAAATATTCTCTTAAAAAAGTTCCATTTATTAAAAAAGAATTAGAAGAATTAAAAGTTAAAACACTAAAGCAAATAAATAATGAATTAAACCCTCTAGAAAACCTTGTTCATGCAATTGACGAATCTTTAGTTGATTCTCCTCCTTTGGCAGTAATTGATGGAGGAGTTATTAGGGAAGGTTTTAGTCCGGAGTTAGATGAATTAAGAGATATTTCTGTAAACGGAAAAAATTGGATTGCAGATTTGCAAACAAAGGAAAGGGAAAAGTTAAATATCTCTTCATTAAAAGTTAGCTTTAATAAAGTCTTTGGTTACTATATAAATATTAGCAATGCTCATAAAGATAAAGTACCTGATTATTACATTCGCAAACAAACCCTTGTAAATTCAGAAAGATTTATTACACCTGAGCTAAAAGAATTTGAAGAAAAAATTCTGCACGCTGAAGAAAAAATTTATGAATTAGAATCTGAATTATTTAATGAAATAAGATTGAATGTAGCTGCAAACACTGAGGAAATACAATCCAATGCAAAACTGATTGCAATGTTAGATTGTTTCGTATCATTTGCTCAATGTGCTGAAGAATATAATTATACAAAACCAAAATTATTTGAAGACGGACATATAAAAATTATTGAAGGAAGACATCCGGTAGTTGAAAGATTGCTGCCTCCTGGTGAAAAATTTACACCCAATGATTATGATCTTGATATTGAAAAAAAACAAATAATTATTTTAACCGGACCAAATATGGCAGGTAAATCTGTTTACCTTAGACAAATTGGTCTTATCGTTTTACTTGCACAAATTGGTTCTTTTGTACCTGCAAAAGAAGCTGAGATCAGTCTGGTAGATAGAATTTTTACTAGAGTTGGTGCCAGTGATAATATCTCCGCCGGTGAAAGTACATTTTTAGTAGAAATGCAGGAGTCAGCAAATATTTTAAATAACGCTACTTCAAAAAGCTTAATCCTTTTAGACGAAGTAGGACGAGGGACAAGCACATTTGACGGAATATCAATTGCTTGGGCAATAACTGAGTACATACATGAGAATCCGGAAGTTTCTGCAAAAACTTTATTTGCAACTCATTATCACGAATTGAATGAGATGGCTTCACTTTTTCCTAAAATAAAAAATTATAAAGTTGAAGTAAGAGAAATAGATGATGATGTTATATTTTTACATAAAGTAAATCCTGGTTTTGCCGACCACAGCTATGGGATACAAGTAGCGCAAATGGCTGGGCTGCCTCAATTTGTAACCAACAGAGCAAAAGTAATATTAGAAAATTTAGAAAATAAAGAACTAACACCTGATGAGATTAGAAAAGAAAAATTGAGTAAATTTAATAGCGAAGATAAAAAACAAATTAATATGTTCGAAATAAAAGATGATAAATTAAGGGGAGAAATTGAGGATATTAAAATTGATGAACTTACTCCCATTCAGGCTTTAAATAAATTAAATGATTTAAGAAGAAAAGTTAGAGATGAAAAAAATGATGTTAAAAAATAATTTTTATAAAATTTTTGCGTTACTTCTATTTACTGTGTTGATAAATTCCTGCGGAATTGAATATACCCATGAACAACAAAATTATATTTCATCAATTCAAAAAATGAGAGTAGAAAAAGATGATTATATGAAAAATGATCCTAATTCTCCATTTAATTATGATTCAAATGCAGTTTTTAATCCTCTAAAATATTTTAATGTTGATCCGAGTTTTGTTTTTAAAAGCAAACTTTATGAATATGAAAAGAAGGATACTGTAGAAATATTTGGAACATTGGGTGAAGCAAGAAAAACAATTATATTCGGCTATGTAAAATTTAATTATGACGAAAAAGATTACAAGATAAATGTGTATCGTGGTCAAACTAAAAAAGGTGATATTTATCACTCAATTTGGTTTACAGATAAAACTACAAATGATGAAACTTATGGAGTAGGCAGATATTTAGATTTTGAATTGAATAGCGATGAAAATTTTATTTACACTATTGACTTTAATCTTGTCTATAATCCTTACTGTGCGTATAGTGCAAAATATTCTTGTGCAATACCTACAAAAAAAGATTACATTAATTTAGAGATAAAAGTCGGTGAGAAAAAATTCCATTAAAATTACTTTTACGGAGATAAAAAATTGGTCATAGTACTAGAAAAAAATATTGCTGAAGAAAAAATAGAATTAATAATAAAACAACTTGAAGAATTTGAATTTTCAGTTCATAGATCTACAGGTATTGAACAAATTGTACTTGGTGCAATAGGTGTCCATCCAACATTTGATACAAGGAAAGTTAAGGTTTTAGATGGAGTTGCTGAAGTTTACAGAATTACCGAACCATTTAAATTAGCAAGCCGTTCATTTCAAAAAAAAAACACTGAAATAAAAATTAAAAATGTAGTGATTGGGGGGAATGAAATTGAAGTTATGGCTGGTCCATGTGCTGTAGAAAATGAAGAACAAATTTTTGAAATAGCTGAGATAGTTTCTAAAGCAGGAGCAAAAATTTTAAGGGGCGGTGCGTTTAAACCAAGAACATCACCTTATTCGTTTCAAGGATTAGGTGAAAAAGGATTAAAACTCTTAAGGAAAGCTGCGGATAAAAATAAATTAATTGTAATTTCAGAACTAATGGAACCCAAGCATGTTCATCTATTGGAAGAATATGCAGATATTATCCAAATAGGTGCAAGGAATATGCAAAATTTCCCTTTGCTTAAAGCAGTCGGAAAATCAAAAACACCCGTTATGCTTAAAAGAGGATTAGCTGCAAAAGTAGAAGATCTATTAATGTCAGCTGAATACATTCTTGCAAGCGGTAACCCAAATGTTATTCTTTGTGAAAGAGGAATAAGAACTTTTGAAACTTATACAAGAAACACTTTTGATATCTCTGCAATTCCTGTAATTCATAAAAGAAGTCATTTACCTATAGTAGCTGACCCATCACACGCAACAGGGATAAGGGACAAAGTTTTGCCAATGGCTAGAGCTGCAGTTGCTGCAGGCGCTGACGGAATTATGATCGAGGTTCATAATCACCCTGAAAAAGCTCTTTCGGATGGACCTCAATCTTTACTACCGGATCAGTTTACCGAATTAATGAAACAGATAAAACTTATAGCAAAAGTTATAGATAGAAATTTGTAATTGTAAAGATTGTTACTGATCTTTCATGATATTTTTTTGTTATTAAGCCCTTACTAAATTTTTGTGAGGGCTTTACTTTTATATTAAACCCAGATTTTCCATTGGAAAATCTGCCCTCTGGGCCGACAATTTGT
>PFVA01000082.1:208-4730 GCA_002790365.1 Ignavibacteriales bacterium CG_4_9_14_3_um_filter_30_11 | reverse complement strand
AATATCTATATTGAAATTATCGGGAGTACCATACCTGATAACAGCATAACTATTCAATTCTTCAAGAGTAATTTCATTTATTGAGTCATCATTATAAATTGATTTCAATGCAGTTCTTAATCTCCGAAGATTATTTCCATCGTTTTCAATAAAAAGATCTATATCCTGTGTTCCCCTCTGTAATCCATATAGGTTAATTGCAAAGCCGCCAATTAACACATAATTGACATTTTGTTTTTCCAGGGCATCGAAAATATTTAAGAAAAAGTTTATCATTTAAGCGTCTGTTACATATTGAAGTCTTTTTACTTAATACTACTTACCTCACTAACCCTTTTCCCTTTTCTGCCATGTCTTTATAACAGTATCCTTTGCTGCTTCCTGAAGATTTATAACCGGTGTATCTTTAACTTCATCAATTTTTGCTAATTCAAGTTGTTTGCTTAATTCAAGATAAACCGCATTTAATATTTCAACTCCACGAGATAACCTGGTTTGTTCCAGTATCAATGCCGGAGACTGGCTGATTGTCCTGTTTTTCTCCTTAAAGGACATCAGCCTGTTTTCAGCGTAGTTCAAAGAATCCTTCACCTGCCCTAATCGTTTTTCAATATACTGTCTTTGTTCAGATGAATAGGATTTTCTTTTTGTACGAATAAAATTATCAAGAGCTTCAGCAATTCTATTAGTGACATCAGCAGAAAGCTGCATACCTGAAATAATAAGTTGGAGTTCGACAAAGCTTTCGACTTTTAATTTATCAATCAGTGGTTTTAATAAACCGTACTCAGCTCTTGTTCCAGTAAATATGCAGATTTTACATTTCATTAAATTTTAGTTTATTTGATTTCTGCTGGTGTTTTTCTGCTTAGTTTAGTTTTATCAAAATCAGTATCAAAACTTATGATTTCCAAATTATAACTATCGGCACATACATATTGATAAGCATCATCAAAATCTAAGTTATATTGTGAAATTACGGTTAAAACATTTTTCATTGATTCCGGTTCAAGTCGAACTAAATTTATTTTATTATTAACAAACAGATCATCAAGAAATTTTACAAAAGTATCATACTTCTTTAATTTTGTAAGAATTATCGCAATTGAATGTAAAGTAAAATCAGAAATATATAATAGTCTCGTTTCTACATTATTTAGAAATTCTTTTACTTCTTTTGCTCTTTCTTGATCAAGCAAATTTTCCAACCAAATATTAGTATCAATGAGATACATAATTTAATTACTTCTCCATTCAATCGCCTTTTTTTCAAGTTCCAAAGAAGTATATTGATCTCTAAATTCTCTTAAATCTCCAGCCCAATTTTGTTTTAATTTGCCCTTGGGTTTGCTTGTATCTTTTGAAAGTAAAAATTCAACGAAGTCAAATACTTCTTTTTGAAGATAAGGTGGTAATTTTTTTATAACACCTTCCAAGCTGTTTTCGTGTAAACCTTGCATAAATTTTCTCCTTTTATATTTCTAAAATCTCATCTTCTTCAAAATCTTTTTTTGCTACTTTGCCAATTACTTCTTCCCATCTCATCGGCGAAATTCCGTTACCAGGTCTTTTAATTCCTATATTCTTTTCGGTAAATATATCTCCTTTTTTAATATCAGTTTTAGCAACTAAACTTTTTCTTACAATAACTTTATTTTTACTTTCTGATGGTGATGGCTTTTTAATTCCATTACCTAAAGCTTTTTCAATACCCTTTCTCAACAACCTTCTTAAAATCCGACTCAACCATAAGAAACAATTACAAATGACACCCGCCAGAGGACGGGCAAGAATGCCAAATTAAAAAAAATGCTAGTTTAATATCCTTTCTTGAGTACCTTTTTGAAATCTGATGTTACCATTATCTTGACCAACTCTTCCAACTTAGTTTCCGCTTGCCAATCGAGTTTATCTTTTGCTTTAGAAGCATCACCGATCAACAAATTCCCATAGGGACAGGGGCTACTTCTGTCCCGCCAGAGGACGGGCAAGTGGGCGGTAGTAGTTGGGGTCGATGGAGACAACAACAGAATTAAGGAGTAAGGAGTAAGAAGTAAAATGATTGCTTGGAACTTATCTTTATCAATGGACTTAACAACTCCTATTTCGTTTTCGGCTTTACCCTTCCATTCTAATTCTATTCTGGGTTGTTTGAGGATTGGAAACATTACAATCCGTTTAAGAGAATACTACTTCTTTTTCGTTGATCATACTTGTAAATGTATTTAAGATAAATTCTTTTCCACCTTGTATTTCCAATAAAACAGGTTCGTCATCTTTTGCAAAGTGGATAATAATTGCTCCCTCTTCCTCAGCATAATCAATCGGCTTGTCGGAAAATTCTACAATTAAAATGTCGGTTTCTTTATCATAATTAATCTTTTTCATATCTTGATCTCCTACCTGGATAGATGGTAATTACTTTTAATTCATTTTCACTTTCTTCGTAAATAACATGTAATACATGCTCATCATCTAAACCACCTTGTGCAATTAGTCTACTTTTATATCCTTTTTCAATTCTATCAGGCATAGATATAATGTTCTCGATAAAACTCTTATCAAGAAATATTTGATGCTTATTCAGAATTTGAATTTTGTTTAGAGCATGAAGCGAAAAAATAATTTTTTTCATTTTATATTATAGTTTGCTTTAGTAGCCTTTTTCAAATACTTTTTTATAATCAGAACTAACCATAATTTTTACTAACTCATCCAACTTGGTTTCCGCTTGCCAACCAAACTTTTCCTTTGCTTTAGAAGCATCACCGATGAGGAAATTCCCATAGGGACAGGGGCTACTTCTGTCCCGACAGAGGCCGGGCAAGTGGGCGGTAGTAGTTGGGGCCAACGGCAATGACAGTATCACTGAGTGAAATGTACTGTTGCATGATTGAATGATTGCCCGCCGAAGTCATCTTTCTGGTGTAGGCTGGATTGCATGATTGCATGAAATTCATCTAAATCAATTGACTTTAAGATACCGATCTCGTTTTCGGTTTTGCCTTTCCATAAGAACTTTAAGCCACTGAGCTCTTTAACGAAACTGAGAGGGGAATTTTATTTAGTTTACTTACTTTAAGAATTGAGAAACCGAGAATATTACCTTTATTATCTACCTTTTCCATTACAGCATCGTTATTAGTTTCCTTCAAGTAACCTTCTTTTTTTCAAAAATCACTTCTAAGTAATCCGCCTCTTTATCGTACCATATTTTTATTTCTTTATCCATACCAATTTACCTTCCTTAATTGTATCTGTAAAATAAGAAGTAATTATGAAATTATCATCACCATTAGATTTAACTACAACGCAGAGGTATTTCTCATTAACTGGTGTATTTTCAAAATATTTGATGTTTGTTTTATTTTAATGTCATTAGAAACAATTAGTTGATTAATTTTAGAATTAGCTTAGTCATCTCTTACTGCTATTTCTTCAACAACAGTTTCAGGGACAAAAATATCATTGAACAATGAGAACGCTTTTTCTAAGTAACTCAGCTTTGAAAGAAATATTAGTGGTGAAGTGTTAAAAACAATACGCATTTACCAGTTTCTCTCAATACTTATGTCATCTTTTTGGAGGTAGGAGTCTGATACTCCGACACTTTCAAGCATCTCGAGTAAAGTTTTTTCAGTTAGATCTAAAAGTTCAGCGCCTTTCCTTAAACTTATAAATCTAAGCGATAATGCACCGACAACTGAAAGAAACAATTCTTTCTTTTCTTTTTCTTTAAAAAGGAGAACTTTCTCTATTTATATCTTGCTCTAAATACATAATATTTTCTCCATCGATTTAATGATTGTATTAATATACCAAAAAATTTTTCTACTTCAGAAATAATGTTGCTTAATTCATATAAATTATTTTTTAATACTATATTCAAACAATACACCTAATTATAATTAGTAAAAATTAAAATGGTTTTCTAATGAAAAAATAAAATTATTAGATTCACGCTGTGAATAAATTCACATTAAAAACTATTTATTAAAAGAAATTATGACTAAAATTACTTAGCGTGCTTAGCGTCTTTGCGAGGACCCATTTCACGCGAAGTCGCAAAGCCCGCAAAGAAGAACAAACAGTTACTACTGACTTCTAACTACTAAATTAGTATTTTAAATACATATAACAACATCAATTATTAAAAACTTATTATTAAATTGTATTAAGCCAAATAATAACACAAATAGAAATGTTCAAATCGAATAATTACATTCTTGCATCTTTCCACAGATTTCTAATCAGTGCTACGAATAATGAACGAAATCAAACTTTGATAATTGTACTACTTACCTTTTGCCACTCTAAAATAAAATTTTATCTTTTCAGCAGACATTAAATATCCCGCGCACAACAGCGTAACAAAAAACATTATTAATATTAAAGAAATTGCTCTTTTGGGTCCTGTTTTCTTAATAGGGTTTTTCGCAAGTTCTCTTATATTTAGTACCGGAGTGTCTTTTACCTCTTCAAGTTTTACAAGTTCATACTGCTTCATTAATTCAACATAAAC
>PFVA01000082.1:0-202 GCA_002790365.1 Ignavibacteriales bacterium CG_4_9_14_3_um_filter_30_11 | reverse complement strand
CAATATTGTTACTGCCCTAGTGAGCCTCCCTTGTTCTAACAACAGCTGGGGTGACTGCAATATTGCTCTGTTTTGTTCACTGAAATTTTTAAGATTGTTCTCTGCTTCTGTTAATGAATCTTTTACCTGAGCTATTCTTTTGTCAAGATATTTTCTCTGCTCGGAAGCAAAGGATTTCATTTGTGTTAAAACATAATTATTT
>PFVA01000071.1:4735-4802 GCA_002790365.1 Ignavibacteriales bacterium CG_4_9_14_3_um_filter_30_11 | reverse complement strand
TTAATCGTCAACCTGTCCCGTGAATTCTGAGACTTTTACTCGCCTTTGGCGGGATTATTTCACGGGA
>PFVA01000071.1:0-4642 GCA_002790365.1 Ignavibacteriales bacterium CG_4_9_14_3_um_filter_30_11 | reverse complement strand
ATATGGATTGATGATTGATGAATGTAGGATTGATGAGTGTTTGGATTGATGAATGATGAATGCAATGGTTAGTTTGGCTTTTTATTCAACAATCGGAGCGTAGTTTGTGGAGCGTTTTTTGCGACATCCCGCCTGTCCCGCTGTTTTTATGCGGGGATGTTCTCTATCGGGGCGACATTCCGATTTTATTTATCTGGGCGACATTAGACTGTTATATATTGCAAACTAACGGAAATTAAATTACTTTATAAGAGCAGCCTTTGAGCAAAAATGATAATAGGTAAAAGAAATGAAAAAAACATTGGAATTAGAAAATATTGAGAAGCAAATAGAAAGTTTACCACCAAAAGATCAATTGAAACTTGTAGAAAGAATTGCAGTTCTATTAAGGAAATCCGGGCTTACTACCAAAAAAAAACTGGAATGGAGCGGGCTTTATGGTTTGGGTAAAGGATTGTGGAATGATGAAGACGCACAAAGTTATGTTGACCGTTTAAGAGAAGATCGTGTATGAATATTGCCAGCGCCATTGAAGAGTTTGAGACCATCTTTATAGATACAGCCCCCGTAATCTATTATATAGAAGCTCATCCTCAATATGGTAGGCTTGCTAAAATAATTGTTGAATCCCTCCAGCATAATACAATTACGGCATTCACATCTGTTTTAACATTAACCGAAGTAATGTCAAAACCTATTGAAAAAGGTAATGAAAAATTAGCACGAAAGTTTGCAGATTTTCTTCAATATGGAAAAAATTTAACACTACTTGAAATTACTTCAGGCATTGCTGAAAGAGCAGCTAAATTACGGGGTCAATATTCTTTTCTAAAAACTATTGATGCTGTGCAAATAGCGGCAGCAAAAGACGTCGGCGCTGATGCCTTTTTAACCAATGATAAAAAATTAAAGAATATAAAAGATATTAAAGTAATACTTCTCTCTGATTATTTATAGTAGAAGTTTAGTTTGAAGGTTCGGATTGATGAATCTTTGGATTGATGATTGACGATTTTAGGATTGGAGATTTGAGGAATCCCATTGTCGTTAAAGAAGTTATAGATCAGCCATTTGATGAAGTTTACCAATTAGCTGCTGATATGGGGGGAGCGGGTTACATTTTTACCGGTAATCACGATGCTGATGTAATGCACAACTCGGCAACAATAAATTTAAATATGGCTTATCACAGTCAAAAAGCAGGTGTTAAAAAAATATTTTATTCTTCTTCAGCTTGTATGTATCCGGAATACAACCAGATGGATCCAGATAATCCGAAATTATCAGAAGATTCTGCATACCCCGCAGCACCTGATAGTGAATATGGCTGGGAAAAACTCTTTAGCGAAAGATTATATTTTGCATTTAACCGCAATTATGGATTAGATGTTAGAGTCGCAAGATTCCACAATATTTTTGGTCCTCAAGGAACATGGACTGGCGGAAAAGAGAAAGCTCCTGCAGCGATGTGCCGTAAAGTTGCTGAAGCAATAAAAGACGGTAAAAATGAAATTGAAATATGGGGAGATGGCAAGCAAACCCGATCTTTTCTTTTTATTGATGAATGTCTTGCCGGTGTACGCAGATTAATGGATTCAGAAACATTTTTCGGACCGGTAAATATTGGCTCTGATGAAATGGTAACTATTAATCAATTAGCCGAATATGCAATGGAAATCTCCGGTAAGAAGTTAAACCTTAAACACATTGATGGTCCTCTAGGTGTAAGAGGAAGGAATTCGGATAATACGCTAATAAAAGAAAAACTTGGATGGGCGCCATCGAGACCTTTGAAAGATGGATTATCAAAAACCTATGCGTGGATTAGCGAACAAGTGGGGAAACAGTAAGGAGAGATCGGAAAACAAAGACCAGAGGGAAGGGCGGGAGTAATGTGAGATATTTGGGGATTTTGAAACTAAAAAATAGGGGGTTATAATTATACGATCACATCATATATTATTGTTTGATTTTATCCGACATCATCGTATATTTATTATAAATAAAAAGGCTGTTTATGGAAGAGCTGTTTTACCGATATAATCCATGGTGGGAAGAAGATTTTACACTTTCAGAGATAATTGACCGGCCAGATGAAATAGAAAAATTAGAAAAATATTTAGAGCAAAAGTCAATTGTATTTTTAACCGGACTGAGGAGGGTTGGCAAAACAACCCTAATGAAAATGCTTATTAAAAAAATGATTGATGAGCATAATATTGACCCGGTTGTTATTTTTTATATTAGTCTTGATGATTATAATTTATCGAAGAAAACAATATTAGAAATAGTTGAGGAATATAGAAAAATACATAAGATTGCTTTCAAAGAGAAAAGCTATCTATTCTTTGACGAAGTTACGTATGGCAAAGATTATGAATTACAGTTAAAAAATTTATATGATGCTCAAAATGTTAAAATATTCGTTTCATCCTCCAGCGCATCTATACTAAAAAGTAAAAAACCTTTTTTAACAGGAAGAAATAATTTAATTGAGATACTACCGCTAAATTTTAGTGAGTATTTAAGTTTCAAAAAAATAAAAATTGCGCGCAGCGATAGTCATCTTATTGATAAATATTTTGAAGATTATCTGAATACCGGCGGCATACCGGAATATGTCTTGAAAAATGATGTTGAATATCTTAAGGAATTAGTTGATGATATAATTAAAAAAGATATCGCTTCATTTTACAATATAAAAAGCACACAAATTTTACAAGATTATTTTCTATTGTTAATGGAGAGAGCCGGTAAAAATCTTAGCATCAACAAAGCGGCAAACATTTTAAGTATCTCACCTGATTCTGCTAAACGCTATTTACAGATGTTTGCGGATAGTTATTTAATTTATTTACTGCCTAGATACGGAAAAACCAATGAAAGGCTTCTTTCACCTAAAAAAATATATGCGCCTGATTTAGGAATTAGAACATTATTTACCGGGTTCAGAGACAAAGGAAGCCTTTTTGAAAATTATGTTTATTTGAATATAAAGAATTTAGATCCGTCATATATTTATATAAATTCAATTGAGCTGGATTTTATGACTAAGGGAAAAGAATTGATAGAGGTTAAGTACCATAGTGAGATGACCGGAAAACAAAAAGAAATATTTGATACTACTCCGGCAAGGAAAAAACATTTAATAAAAAACTACTCTGATTTAGAGCTGCTGCTTGATGCTTTGAGTAAATGAGAGTGAACAAGTTGGGGCAGGAGTTGGGAGAGGTCGGAGGGCAGTGGTCAGCTTGTCTCGTCGAAGGGAATCGAAGACGGACCTGTCTCGGCGAAGCGAAGTGGAGACGGAAGGTCGGAGATCAGCGGTCAAGGAGTAGATGGCGGATGTCGGAACAGTAGGCAGTAAGCAGTATGTAGGGGGCAAAGGGCAGAGAGCATAGGACAGGTCAAGCATATCTACAGAGACTATTAATACCGGCAGGTTTACCGTAAATCCATATACTTTGTAAGAATATTTGCTGATATAATAGTAATTATAGCGGCATTTATTATATCTGCAAATTTATCATATCCTAAATTTATTTTTTTTCAAATGTAAACACACAGTTTTTGTTACTTGCATTACTAATAACCTGGTTTTTTTCATCAAAAACCACCGGCCTTTACGATGAATTCAGATCCCGCAATATCAGTTTTGAGATAATTACTGTAATAAAAAATATTATTATTCTGGTAGCTTCATCTATGGTAATACTATTCCTGTTACATGAATATCACCTTGAGAGGATTTTTATAATTGAATACGGTTTAGTGTTGCTTCTGTTATTAAGTGCGCTAAAAATATTTTTTAGATATTTTCTTAATGTAATCCGGTGAAAAGGGAGAAACTTAAGGAATATGCTAATAATAGACGCGCAGGAGAGTCCGGGCAAGAATTTTTCCTGTTTAATTTTCCCATTTTGGGAACTTTTGCTATATTTGTATGTTAAAATATGCGGATTATATCAAGAAGAACATTAACAAATTACTGGGAAAGAAATCCAGAGACAGAACAGGCATTAAAATCGTGGTTTGATGAGGTATCAAATGCATTGTGGACATCGCCGAATGAATTAAAGGAACAATATTGTAACGCCTCAATAATAACAAGCAAGAGAGTTGTTTTTAATATTAAAGGAAATAATTATCGTCTGGCAGTAGACATTGAATACAGAATAGGGATAGTCTTTATAGTGTGGATTGGCGCTCATAAGGAATATGACAAACTTAATGTAAGGAAAATTAAATATGCTAAAACCAATTAGGACAAAAAAGGAATATGAAGCTTCATTAGACAGGTTATATACTTTGATACAAAAAGATTTAAGGGTAAATACTTCTGAATATGATGAACTTGAATTGCTTTCAATCCTTATTGAGAGCTATGAAAAAAAGAATTATCCTGTTGAATTACCCGACCCGATTGAAGCGATTAAATTTAGATTAGAACAACTCAATCTTGGTACCGCTGCATTGGTTTCAATTATAGGATCAAAAAGCAGAACATCGGAAATTCTTAACAGGAAAAGAAAATTAAGTTTATCGATGATCCGTGCGCTTCACGATAAATTAAATATACCTGCTTCTTCGCTGATTTCAGATTATTCCGGGTAATTGAAATAATGGAGTTTTAGAGTATTGG
>PFVA01000011.1 GCA_002790365.1 Ignavibacteriales bacterium CG_4_9_14_3_um_filter_30_11 | reverse complement strand
ATTAAATTTATCTTTTGTTACACGATAATTTTCTTCAGCTTCTTTAACACTGTTTTCAGCTACAATTATTTTTTGTTCTGATTTTTTTAGGTTTAAGTAACTACTTGTTATATCTAATTTTACTGCATCTTTTAAAGTAGAATAATAATCCTGTGCCTGTTTATATTGCATTTCTGCTTGCGTCTTTCTGTCATTTGTCGCTCCCCAATTCCATAAATTAAGAGAAAGAGAAAGCGAGACATCCCAAGTTCCGTTAAATTTATCAACAGAAGGTAAAATTCTTTGGTTTGGGTTTGAATAATAATAATTACCTGAAATATAAATTTGAGGGAACCAATCTGATTTTGCTAAATCAATCCCTTCATTGCTTGCCTCTACTTTGTAGTTCATTGACTTTAGATCAGCTCTATTTTTATAAGCAGATTCCATTAAGACCGCTAAAGATTCCATTTCAATTTCATCATTAACAACTTGTTCTGAAATACTTACTTCGGTTGATAGAGGAATGCCGATCAAATTATTTAAGGCAACTGTAGCTATTTGCACTGCGTTGGTAATATCTATTTGTTTTAATGTTACATCCGCCAATTGAACTTGTACCTTTAGCACATCGTTATTAGTTGCCATTCCTTGATCAAATAAATTTTTTATATCATTAAGATGAGAATTAATTTGGTTTATATTTTCCTCAATAACTTTTTGCATTTGATTAGCTTTAAACAAATTCCAATAAGCATTTTTAATATTGAAAATTAAGTCTTTCTCAGCTTTGGTGTAATCTTCTTTGGATGCCATAGAATAATATTCAGCAATATTTTTAGAACTTGTAAGTTTAAAGCCAGTGAATACAGGCTGCTGAAGTGATAGTTTAAAATTATATTGATTGAAAAATGTAGGTGATATATTGAATTTTCCAAATGGAGTGATAATCTCAAAAGGATCTATTTCGCTCAATCTTGTATATGATGCATTAAAATTTAAAGTAGGCAGAAAATATGTTTTAGCTTCGTTAAGTTTTGCTTCATATAGAGCCATATTCATTTTGGAACCATGTAATGCTGAATTATTTTTTAGTCCAAGTTGAATACTCTGTTCTAAATCCAAGGTCATTTTATCTTGTGCATTTGTAACAATTATTCCAGATAGAATAAAAAACACTATAAATATTTTATTTGCTATTTTCATAATTAAACATCCTCTTCATTTTTCTTTCCTTTGTTTAGAGTACAAAATTTGTTTCTTCCTTCTTCTGTCATTATTCCCTCAAACATAATAGTAATTGCTGCATCGAACACTTGAGGAGCTGTAAAAGGTATTTTTATTAGCGTTTCAGGATTTAACATTTGTTGCATCGTATTAACATAAATTAAAACTACTAATTGCTCATCTATATCATCTCTAAAAACATTTTCCTTAATACCTTCATTAATTAGTGCAGTAAATACTTTTAAAGTATTTTGTTTTCTGTGTTCCATTAAATCATTCCAGACTTCAGGAAAGTTTTTTTGAATATCTTTTGCTATTGGACTTGTTAATCTGACTGTTACTGTACCAATAAAATTCATAAGTCTCTTTAATTTTGAAATAAAATCAAGTTCAGTGTCTTTCATCAGATTTGTTAAATAGTTATTTACTTCCTGCTTCTTTAAATCGATTATAGAAAGTACCAAGTTTTTTTTGCTGGAAAAAAATTTGTAAATAGTTTTTTTACTAATTCCCATTTCCTGAGCAATTTCGTCCATTGTAACTTTTTTGAATCCGTATTTTAAAAACAGCTCATCTGCACTGTTAAGAATTCTTAATTTTAGATCATTTTCAAGAACCATTTTTCCTCCATAATAACTATAGAAACTTTATTAGTATAATTAGTTTCTTTTGTCAATAAAAAAAGAGCTTGATATTGCTCTATTTATAAACAAATAAAATATAGAAACTATTTTTGTTTATTTAGTTTCCAATATAATTTATTTAAGTTTACTTGTCAAATTAATTATAGACAAATGGATTAATAAAATTTTGGAGTAAATATTTTAGTGTTAAATGGCAGGAAAAGATGAAGAGTTTTAGTCTGATAAACTTTTTTCGTATTGGCTTTTAAATATATTTATGCTATTAAAAATAGCTTGAGCTATTTTTATTTGTCCTTCTTTACTGCTTAAGTATTTGGCTTCGTTTTTATTTGATAAATATCCTGATTCAATCAATACACTTGGCATAGATGCCCCAACCAACACATAAAATCCTGCCTGCTTTAATCCTCTTGAATTTTCTTTAACTATCCTATTCATCTCTTTGTTCAAAATATCAGAAAATTTTTCAGAATATTTCATATAAGATGATTGGGCCATACTTACCAGTATAAAATTTTCATCAGTCAATTTTTTATAGCGAGCTGGATTTTTTTCATATTTAATTACACTGTTTTCTCTCTCAGCAATGGAAATTGCCTGCTCAGTTTTTCCGGGTCTTAAAAGATAAATTTCAAATCCGTTTGCTGAACTGGGTTTTTTTGGAGTGGAGTTACAATGAATTGAAATAAAAAGATTTCCTCCTTGTTCATTAGCAAATTTACCTCTTTCATATAGGTCGACTGCTACATCTGTTTTTCTTGTATATACTACCTTTACATCTTTCATATTTTTTTCAAGTAAGTTACCCAACTTTAAAGCTATACCAAGGTTTACATCTTTTTCTTTTATATTATTAACACCTAATGTTCCTCCATCAATACCACCATGCCCAGCATCAATAACAATTACATCAAAATTCCATTTCTCTTTATTTTTATCTACATCTGTAGTTGTAGTAGCTAGTATCTTATTATGTAACAATATTAAAAGATCATTACCTTTGTCAGCATTTATCACATCGCTGGAAACATAATCGTCGTTTACTTTTATAATAAATTCAGAATCATCATTAATGTTTCTGACTGTGACATCTTTTATTAAACTACTTGAGTTATTATATTTTATATCATCAGTCTTTGTATTTACATCTCTAAAAATAATTTTTAATTCACCATCATTAAAAGTACTGTTATATGTATCTATCTTTTGAACAGCACTAATTCTAATTAAAGTCCCATTTGATTTTTCACTTATATCAATGCCTGTTATTCCGTATTGATATTTTTTAACAGGGGGTTCTGTTTTAACCACAACATCGTTGGTAACATTTACAGCACCACCTAGCACAAGTTTATACTTTCCTGCTAATGTGAAATTTCTACCCAGCGCTCTCTCAAATAATGGAAGTATATATCTTAATGAAATAAATATTTTGTTATTAATAATTATAGAAGAATTTGGTAGTTGATGTATTTCTGCTTTATTTGTTGATAAAGTTGTAAATATAAAAAATGGATTACCCGCAGTTACTTTTAATTTATAGTCAGAAAATTTTAGTTCTATCTTTTTCGTTTTTGAATTGAAATATGTATTTACTGAAACTGCTTTAGCAAAATCTTCAATTGAGAAATATACATTTTCTCCTTTTGTTACAGCCGGAATTGAGAATACATCTTTACCAGAGTATATTCTAAGCTCATCGTATTGCCCAAACATTAATTCAGAAAAGACAAATACAAAAATTAGAAATGGAAATATTTTTTTACTATAACTACTCATTAAAATTTGGGAAAAGGAAAAATGAAACTTGTTTTACTTTTATAATCCAAAAAATCTTGTTTAAAATGTTTTTCTAATAATTTTTCTTCAAATATAGCTCTTAATATTAAGATTGGTACTTGTAAAATTGCCAATGGTAATAAAATATAACTTAAAGTAGCAAAAGCAGCAGCCATATCAATAATTATTTGTGATAAATACTGAGGATGTCTGATAACTCTATATAATCCCTTGTTAACAATTTTATGCGTTCTATATATTAATATTTCTTGTGAATAATTTTCACCTAGTATTTTGTAGGACCAAATCTGTATCCAAGAAAACATTAAATATGCTATTAAAGTTACTATTCTTAAAACATTATATTCTTCTGAGTATTCAAATGTTCCGATTTGAAATAGACTAATAATCAGAACAATAAATGTAAGAGTAGAAATCAGTAAAGGTGTTTTTTGCAAATAGGTTTGAGGTTTTTCTTTTGCAGCTAATATTTTTGATCTTAATCCCTTCTTTGCACCGGAAACATTTGCCCCTAATGTAGCAAATATGTTAAACCCAATTATAATATTGATTGGATCCATATATTTATTTTGTGGGTTTTCCGTGTTTTTTCATAATCCTTTCCCATTCTTCTAAACTTAATTGTTCTGATTCTTCAACTAACATAATAGGAATATCATCTTCAATTCTATAACGAAGGCGGGTTTTATTGTCAACAGAAACCAGTGTGTTTCCTTCTAACACTAAATCAGCTTTTGTTTCTGGGCAGCATAAAATTTCTAACAGTTCTTTGCTTATCATTTTTTTGAATAGGATATTATTTGTGTTGATTAAATATATGAAAAAGGAATAACTATTTTAAATTATATCTGAAACATTTTGTTAAATGGTCATTAACAATTCCTACTGCCTGCATAAAAGAATAACATATTGTTGAACCGACAAATTTAAACCCTCTTTTTTTCAAGTCTTTACTAATTTTGTCTGATAAAGGTGTAGATGGTGGAAGTTCTTTTAAATTTTTCCATTTATTTTTAATCGGTTTGTCGTTTACAAAGCTCCAAATATATTTATCAAAAGAACCGAATTCTTTTTGGATTAATATGAATGCTTTTGCATTTATAACAGCAGAATTAATCTT
>PFVA01000068.1 GCA_002790365.1 Ignavibacteriales bacterium CG_4_9_14_3_um_filter_30_11 | reverse complement strand
TTTGACTAAAGTCCAGAATTTTGAGGTCTTTTTAATCCACGCCCTAAAGGGCGTGGCAAGTCAAAAACAGATTTTGCGTAAGATGAGTTAATAAAATTGAGCAATAAAACGAACCATATCTAAAATATTTTTTTTAATTTAGTCTTTATAGCATGAAAGGATTATATTAATGTGTTGTTTATAAGTTCATCTATTTAAAATATGTCTAAAAGAAAAAAGAAATCCTTTAATATTTTTAAAACTTACAAAGCAAAAACACTTTTCTATTTCACTTTTTTAATCACATCAATATTTGCTGCAGGTTATTTTTTTACTATAAAAGAATATGAAAAGGATAAAACAGAAACGACACAAAAAACAATTGATCTTTATTCAAATTATCTTGTAGATAATTTTAGGTTAAGCTTATCTAAAAAAGACACTACATTTTTTAGCAATTCCATTAACAGCATTTCTAATTTTGTTAAAATAGAATATGTTGTTTCAACCAACATTAACGGAAACTTATTCTATTATTTTAATCTAGATAAAGCCGAAAGTAATATTTATTTATCAGCCACACAAAACGGAAAAATTAATCTCTCGAAAGAGATGTTTAGAAATTTTGTGCAAATAGAAACTGATGCGAACCAACTCGCCAATTTATATCTTGGTTTTTCTATTAAAGAGTTAAAAGATGATCTTAAAAAAGAAAGATATTTTATACTGCCTTATTTTGCCGGCGCTTGGCTTTTATGTATTTTGATTGTGTTTTTTATTACCAGAAAAACTTTCAACCCATTTAAAAAAGTAATTGCAACAACCAAGGAAATGATGGAAGGCAACTATACTAAAAGAATAGAAATTAAGGATAAAACCGAACTTGGTCGTTTAGGCAGGGCAATAAATTATTTAGTTGAAAATCTTGAAAGAGATCAAAGCCATATTTCAAAAATGGATGCAAAATTAAAAGGGGCATTCAGAGAAAAAATAGGAGAGCTTAATTTAGAAATAAATCAAAGAAGAATAGCGGAACAATCTGTTAGAATAAGCGAAAAACAATTCAGACTTTTATTTGATATAGCTCCTATCGGTATGGCCAGAACATCTATTGATGGTCAAATTTCACAGATAAACAATTCATTTTGCGAAACACTTGGTTACAGTGATATTTATTTAATAAATAATGACATAAATAAATTTATTGTTGATGACGATTTAAAGTTATTTAAAAAACTACAAAAAAGTTTAATAGAAAAAACCAATCCAAAAGAATCCATTGAAATTTGTTTTAAGAAAAGTGACGGAAATATTATAAACACAATATTAAAATCTGCTTTGGTTGAAGATGAAAAAGGTGTCCCAATTAATTTTATTATTCAGGTAATTGATATTACACAACAAAAAGAAACGGAAAAGAATTTAATAGCAGCCAGAGAAAAAGCAGAAGAATCGGACAGGTTAAAAACAGCGTTTCTTGCACAAATGTCTCACGAAATTAGAACTCCATTAAATGTAATTTTAAACACAATGGTAATAATGGAAGATGATATTGATGCAGAATTATTAGAAGCAGTAACACAGGCCGGAAAAAGACTGCAAAGAACTATTGACCTTATACTTAATATGTCTGCAATTCAATCGGGCAGTTACGAACCGGATTTTGAAACAATTGATCTGGACAATGAATTAAGAATAATGGTAAATGAATTTAAAGGACTTTGTAGGAAAAAAACTTTAGAAATTGAATATTTAAAAGAAACAGATAAGGCAAATATTATTGGGGATAATTATACAGTAATGCAAATATTCCAAAATCTTATTGGTAATGCCGTAAAGTATACACTTAAAGGAAATATTAAAATAATTTTGAAAAACAGATCCTCTGATTCTGTTTCAGTTGAGGTTAAAGATACAGGTATTGGAATTTCTGATGAATATCTGGAAAACATTTTCAAACCTTTCTCGCAGGAAGATGTTGGACAAAAAAGAGAATTTGAAGGCAACGGATTAGGACTGGCTTTGGTAAAAAAATATGTTGACTTAAACAAAGCTGAAATTTTTGTAGAAAGCAAAAAACATCAGGGTAGTAATTTTAAAGTAGTATTTAAAAACAAAAAAGATTTCTGAAAAAACACACAAGTCATTCCCGTGTAAATCCGTAAACTTTCCATCAGACTTTGTCTACGAGACGAGTGGGAATCCATTTATGTTACTTGAGATTCCTACTTTCTTCAGAAGGAATGCCTTTGGCAGCAGGAATGATAAATACAAAATGTTTTTATTCATACCACGAAACAATTTCAAAAAAACCAGTGCTTGGAAATGATGGGGGGAAACTAGACATCAGTCTGTCATCGTATCTGTAACTTTTACTAAAGCCGCTTATAATACCCTTCCAGTTAAAAGTTCCAACAGGTAATCTTACTTTTTGTGTAATACCACCCAGCAAATTAATCGAACCGCTTGGTCCTCTGCTGGCATAATTTTCAGCCCCAAAGCCGCCTTTTTGTGCATAGATTGCGGCTTCAATATTAATGCCATTTGAATTTGCACTATTATCACTTATATAAACATTATTTTCAGCTACAATACCAAGCATATCTTGGGATGATGGATTTGTTAAAGGATTTGTATCATAAACAATATCATCTTCTAAATAAATATTTCCTTTATCAGCATAACCATTTCCCCCTGCACTAATAGTATATTTTCCTTTTACTGTTCCGCTAATATTTACAACAGCATTATCAACAAAAATAACTCCATTAGGGGCAAATGTTGTTGCCGCTATAGTTTCAGTTACCCACTCTGTTACTTTTTTCTTTTTCTTTTTCTTACCTTTTTTTACCCAAGTTGTTTTTAGATATTTATATATAATATTATCACCTGCAAATTCAATATAAACTTCACCTTGAGCGGAAATATATTTTCCTCCATTTTGAGCTGCTGTTTTTAAATCACCAATATTATTTGTTGGCATTTCAAGGTCAACCCCCTGTTCAAAACCTCCTAAAAATTTAGGAGAAGCCCCATTAGCTAAATTTAATGCTTCTTTAGTTGTAACCTTCCCCATAAAAACTGGGGAACCATTCATGTTCATAATATCCTGAGAATGCAAAGGGCCCCAGACTGTATCACCGGTAGTCCACCAAATTATACCACCTTCACTTTCTGAATAATATGCAAATTTTGAAAACTTGCTTGGTTGCAAAGTAACTTGTACAGTATCTGTTATACCCCTGAAAGTACCTGCAGAATTAATTCTTATTATTTGTTTAAATGCATCTAAAACATCAACGGTTACATTTATTTTACCATCTTGGTAGCTGATGTTGTTATACCCATTTTTCCAGGTTTCATCTAAATATATTTGATTTGCGGCAATGTTAGCACCACTTACTGCAATATTGTGTGCAGTAATATTAGCGTTATAATCCGCCATGTTACCAACCGTTCTGGTTGTTGCCGAGCCAATATTTTTTTCCATAATTAAAAAAATAAAACTAAAACCCAGCACTACTATTAAAATTGCTCTTCCGCCCATAATTATTCTCTTTTATCTATTTCTTAAATTTCTTGCTGCCAATCTTATTTGTCTCCAAAATGCAACCGTATAAACTGAATCAAAAGCTTCAGTGTTTTCTACCTGCACATCAATTTGAATAGAATTTATTAGCGCAGGTACTGAAACCGGATTTTCATTTATAGGATTTTTTAGAGCATCAAAATATTTTAGAGTAAATTTAGTGATACCAACATTAGAACTTTTTGCCTGATCTGTATTTACTACACGATACAAAAGCCTGTCTCTTGGATTTGGTGTGCTTGAAAGTTGAGAAGTAGAACCCATATAATAATAAAGAGAATCAACCACACCAACATTATCAACATCAGTTAAAAATTTTATACTGTTTGAATCAGCATATAAAATTGATTTAGAAGGATCTGGAATTTTTGTCCAGTCCTTACAATACCCTATTTTTCTAAAATCACTTTCCAAAACTTCAACAACAGATACCATTGCTTGCTGAACATTTATTTCTGCATTACTGTTATAAAGCGTGCCTGTTGCGGAGGTGTTTAACCTAAACAAAATAAGCAGTAAAAGTCCTCCCACAAACACTGATCCGATAATATCTAATATTGTGCTAATACCCATTTTATCTAAACACCCAATAACTATATAAAGATGATACGGTTAAAGTGTCTCTCATTGATCTACTTGAAATTTTTATTGTTATTTTTTTTGTCCATTTTATACTATTTACTATTACATCCGGGTTGGTTGCATTAACATAACCCACAGAACAGGTTACATCAAATATTGCAGACGGCATAGTTGAATCAGAATAACCGTAACCATTGTAATCATCTATATCATCAAATTGCGAATAAGGTTCACTATCAGCACCCAAATTTTTATTCTTTGTTAATTGCCATACACTTGTTAATGTATTGCTGATAGTATTTTCATCAAACGCTTTTTTTGAAATTTCTTCTAACATTGTATTTCCAATAGACACAGCAAGAATATCAAATTTAGAATTATACTGAGTTTCTGTATTTACCAATGTAACGGTATTAACCCTTAACACCATAGCTGATAAAAAAATCATAGCTCCAATTGTTAATATCATTTGTCCTGTATTCATATAATAGTAACTATCTTATGTTTTATTTATTACTCTAACCAATGTCTAACTGCCAGCCGATGTTTACCAAAACCGTAATTTTGAGTACCTTCAACAGAAGATATACCTAAAATACTTGTCGCATTTTTTATTATTTCTGATGAATAAAGTACTTCGTGGTCTTTGTTTCCACTGCATTTTTTTTCAGTTTCTAAATTCTGAGATAATAAAATAATTGCACCATGTACATCAAGATGAAAATGAAACATATAATCACCAATAATTAATCCTTTAAAAGGATAA
>PFVA01000245.1 GCA_002790365.1 Ignavibacteriales bacterium CG_4_9_14_3_um_filter_30_11 | reverse complement strand
AGTATATGATCTTTATTTACTTACAAATTGTCGGCCCAAAGGGCAGATTTTCCAATGGAAAATCTGGGTTTAAAATAAATAATTTAATTTCAATAAATAATTTTTTTTCATCCTCAATAGTGATTGATTTTTAGTTTTATAGTAATAATTTTTTTATTTATATTAACTATTCGATATGAGATATAGTAGTTAATTATTAGAATTAGTAAAAATCATTACTGGGATTATAAATGGATAATAGTTGTCAATTTAATTTTAAAAAGTTACTTAAAATCTTTTACATTTTTTTATTTTTCCTTATTTCTAACCTTTCATTTTCTCAATCTATAAATATTGTTAAAGGAACAGTTACAGACGGAAAAACTTCCGTATCTGGTGCTATTGTAAAATGGCAGGCTTCTTCCACAAGTGTTACTACAGATAAAAATGGCAATTTTACCTTAAAATATTCTGATAAAACTATATCAAATTTAATAACTGCTTGGAAAGAAGGATTTTTTAACGGTGGAATTGAGTATAAAAAAAACCTTAATAATATAGAGATTGTTTTAGATAAACTACCTGCCAAAGACAACAAATCTTATGAATTTGTAGATCCCGTACCTAATTATACAGATGATATAAAAAACTGTGGAGATTGCCACGCATCTATTATTTATAAACAATGGGACAATAATGCTCATTCAAAATCTGCAACCAATCCAATCTTTTTAGATATCTATAATGGTACAGATGCAAAAGGTAATAATAATATTCAGCCTGGTTATAAATTAGATTATAAATTTTCAAACGGTAATTGTGGTAACTGCCATGCACCTACAAATGCAATAAACAATTTTAATAATGTTGATATGAATAATCTGAAGCCAGTTGAAAAACTGGGTGTATCTTGTGATTATTGCCATAAAATAAAAAATATAAAACTGAATAAAAATTCTAGTGCATTTACAGGTGTTATGCAAGTTGAATTACTTAGACCACCAAAAGATCATCAAACATTTTTTGGTCCCTATACAGATGTTTTAAATCCTGATATCTATTCATCAAATATATCAAAAAGTATATTTTGTGCTCCTTGCCACCAAGGCGGATATTGGGGTATTTCTGTTTATGATTCTTATGATCAATGGCTTGAAAGTCCTTACGCAAAAGGTGATGTGCAGTGTCAAGATTGTCATATGCCTCCAGATGGAGTAACAACAAATTTTGCACCAGGTAAAGAAGGCATTGAAAGAGATCCTAAAACAATTTATACACATCGTCAATTTGGTTCACGAGATAGTTCCTTTCTAGCATCAGCAGTTGAAATGAATGTGAGAACTAAAATACATAAAG
This sequence comes from Ignavibacteriales bacterium CG_4_9_14_3_um_filter_30_11, assembly GCA_002790365.1. GTDB lineage: Bacteria > Bacteroidota > Ignavibacteria > Ignavibacteriales > Ignavibacteriaceae. The sequence continues at coordinate 18,503 of PFVA01000245.1, read as the reverse complement.
ATAAAATAAATATTGAAGTTGAAATTGAAAATACCGGAGCCGGACATCATGTACCAACAGGCTCACCAATGCGTAATATGTTATTAATTGTTCAGATATTTGATTCAAACGACAAACCTTTAAATTATTTGGGTGATAATGTAATTCCATTTTGGGGTGGAAGAGGGGACATAAAAAAAGGTAATTATGAAGGACTTCCTGGAAAAGGATTTGCAAAAATATTATTTGAAGATTGGACTCCGTATGAATTTTCTACAGTTGTTAATAAAGGAAAACAATTATTTCCAGCTCCACAATGGCGAACTGTTCAAATTAAATATGACACTAGAATTCCTGCATTAAAAAAGGATATAAGCAATTATGAATTTCAGTTAAATAATAAAGGGACATATTTTGTAGAATGTAAATTAATCTACAGAAGAACATTTAAGACTTGGTTAGATATTAAAAAATGGGATTTAAAGGATATTGTTTTATCAGAGAAGAAGTTTAAAATAAATTAATAATTAAGTAAAGTTTAATTTCATTGAAATTTAAAATACAAATAATTACTTGTGTAATAATTATCTTTTTTCAGATAGGTTGTTCCAATAAAAAAGATGGACACAAAATAATAACAAATTTTAAGACACCTTTAGGTTTAGAAAATCTTAAACAATACATTCCTAATGATAATCAATTGACAAATGAAAAAATTTCATTAGGTAGAAATCTTTATTTTGACAAAAGACTATCAATAGACGGTACTATTTCATGCAGTTTTTGTCATAACCCACTATTAGGTTTTTCCGATGGTAGATATTTTGCCTCTGGTGTTTTTGGTCTAAAATCTAAAAGAAATACAACTACTTTACTAAATAGAATATTTGCTCAAGAAAATTTTTGGGATGGACGAGCAAAGAGTATAGAAGATGTTATTTATGAACATATAGAAGACCAGAATATTTTTGCAAATAAATTAGACAATGTTGTAAAAATATTAAAAGAAGATAAAAATTATATCAGAAAATTTAATAAAGTTTTTGATTCAGATATTACTGGCGATGATATTGTAAAAGCTATAGCTTCTTTTACAAGAACATTAGTGACTGGTGATTCTCCTTATGATAAATACATTGCTGGTGATAAGAATACATTATCTCAATCTGCTCAAAACGGGTTAAAACTATTTATGAGTGATAGATTGAAATGTTCAGTCTGTCATTCTGGTCCTAACTTTTCTGATGAAAAATATCATAATAACGGGACTAAATTAAATATAGAGAACCCCGATTTAGGAAGATACTTAATATCAAAAAATGATGAAGACAAAGGAAAGTTTAGAACACCAACTTTAAGAGATATTGGCCGTACAACACCTTATATGCATGATGGCAGTATCAAAGGATTGCATGCTTTAGTAGAATTTTATAATAAAGGGGGCGAACCTAATATTTATAAAAGTTCTTTAATTAAACCACTACATTTAACAGAAAAAGAAAAACTTGACTTGTTTAACTTTTTAAGAAGTTTAACTGGAACTAATGTTTACTTTTTCGGAAATAGATAAAATGAAATGAATAATTAATATGAAGAAGAAAATAATTTACATCTCTGTTCTAGTATTAGTATTAATTCCTGTTTCAATTTTTGTATTTAGTTCTGATGCTCATTATTACAAAGGGGATATTAAAAATTGCCAAAACTGCCATACTCAGGATGGTGATTTAATTTTTATTAATACAATTAAAGAAGCTAAATATACAGGTACTGAAAGCTGTAAAGATTGTCATAAAGAAGTTTATGATGCTTATATGAAATCACAGACTGGTCATTCAATGAGTAGAATGACTCCCTCTAATATGATTGAAAAATTTCCACAAGACTATTCCATCTATGATTCATCAAAAAATTATTATTATGAAATGGTTAGAAACGGAGATAAATTTTATCAGCATGAATATAGACTAGACTACGCAGGTAAAGTTGTGCACGAAAGATTGATGGAAGCTCAATATATAATCGGTTCAGGCACTAACTTGAGAATTTATTTTTATAATGAAAACGGAATGTTTTATGAACTACCTTTAACCTGGTATGTGCATAAACAAAAATGGGATATGAGCCCCGGTTATAGAGAATTTAACAACAATAGGTTTTCACGATATGTTAGTAGTATGTGTTTTTCCTGTCATAACGGACATATGTTTCAATTAGAAAATGCTAACAACAGATATAAAGAATCAATACATACTGGAATTGGATGTGAAGATTGTCACGGCCCTGGAGAACTACACATAAGACAAATTAAAGATAATGAATTTAGTGATCTCCCTGACAATGTTTTAATGACTGTAAATCCTCTTAAACTTTCACCAGAAAGAAGGAATTATGTTTGTTTGCAATGCCATCTTGAAGGCAAGAGTTGGGCTTTGAACGATAAGAATTCTTGGTTTGATTTTCGTCCTGGTCTTTTATTAAATAATCATAGATCAGTTTATACTACTCTTAAACAAACTAAACATACTTTTAATGTTGCAAACACAGGCAGCAGATTATTCATGAGTCCTTGTTTTAAAGACAGCCATGGCCAATTAACCTGTGATTTCTGTCATGCGTCTCATAATTTATATGAAGTTGATAAAGTTAAATTTAATAGGCAAACATGCATGAGATGTCATCCCATTGAAGGGCTTCCGATGCGTGAAGCAAGGTTAACTGAATCTAGGGAGGATTGTAATAAATGCCATATGAATACAGTTCCAGCAAGTAATACATTACACGGTGTTGTAGATACGGATCATTGGATAAGAATAAATTCTGATTGGGATCCTATTGATTGGTATCCTGAAAGACATCATGCAGAAAGATTAATTTTAGTACCAATAATTGATAAAAATGATGCTGGCCGTAATTTAAGACAGGGAATTGCATATTCTGAATATTACTTTACTGAAGAAAGAGAAAAATATTATTTAGATTCAGCTTACTATTATTTAAATGAGGGTTTAAAGAAAAATACTTCAAGTATTTACGGGAATTATTACATGGGGAGAATTGAAAGTGAAAAGAAAAATTATATTAACGCACTTAATTATTTGAATAAAGCAGTACAACTAGATCCGAATTATGCTGATGCATATTATGAAATTGCAAAAGTAAATAAATTACAACAAAATATTAATTCAGCTATTTCATCTATAAAAGAAGCAATAAAGTATAAAAATAGTGAAGCATCTTACTTGGAGTTTCTTGGAATTCTTTACTATGAAGTTGATTCTGTTAAACAAGCTTTTGATATTCTAAATAAATCAATTAAAATTGATAGCCAAAATCCAAATGTATTTTTTGTGCTTGGTAATATTTCAATATTAAAATTAAATGAACCTAATAAAGCATTAGAATATTATCAAAGAGCTGTGTACTTAGATCCTGATTTACCGAATGCTTTAGTTAATTTAGGAAATACTTATGCTTTATTAGGTCAGTATGATAAAGCTGAAGAATTTTATAAAAAAGAAATTTTGTTTAGAAAAAATTCAACTAATGCTTTAGTAAATTTAGGAAAGATTTATAAAATGCAAGGAAAAATAAATGAAGCACTTGGACTTTTTTCAAGAGCTAAGTCAATTGATCCAAATGTAAGATTCTAATATAGATCCAAAGAAAATGGGGAAATTTATGAAAGATAGTGAACAAATTTTTGCAAATGATTTAATCACTAAAATAGACAATGAATATTTTAAGGCAACTGAATATTATTTATGTAATAATAAGTTTATTAATATTATAGTTAACCAGTCAACTGAAAATTTTGATTTTAGTTTTAAGAAAATTATAGAATATTTAATTGATAACAATTATGAAATATTATCTCAGTTTCTTTTTGGTAATTCTTATTTTGAAAAAGAAAATAGAGATTTAGCTAAAAAATATTTTCAATCACTTTCCTGGCCTGTTACTGTTATAAAACAAAATGGTAATACTTGGGGTACATTAATTAAAGCAATTAATACTGACAGATTAGAAACTATTTATCAAAATAGTATTGTAATTGGCAAACACTTTAAAGATGAATACGCTGATTACATCCTTCTGGAAGGTTTAGAAAATAATCCGAAAAATATTTCAAAAGAAGAAAGCGTAAAATCAATATTTCAATGTATTGAAAGTGAATTAAAGAAAATAGAAATGGATTTTAAGAATGTTGTAAGAACTTGGTTTTATCTAAATGATATAGTTAGCTGGTATGATAAATTTAACACCTTGAGAAGTAATTATTTTGAAGGAGCAGGTATTTTTAACAATATGATTCCTGCAAGTACAGGCATTGGTGCAACTAGCAACAATAACAGTAATTTACTTTCATTAATTTTTGCAGTAAATCCAAAAAATAATAATGTTAAAATTAGTCCGGTTATTTCGCCTCTTCAATGTCCAGCTGTTTACTATAAAAGTGCATTTAGTCGTGCTGTAGAAATAAACCACCCCAAATATAAACAATTAATTATTTCAGGCACTGCAAGTATTAACCCTGATGGGCAAAGTGCTCACATTGGAGATATTTATGGGCAGATAAAACTTACTATGGAAGTTGTAAATCAAATATTAGTCTCAAAAAATATGAATTGGGAAAATGTAACAAAAGGTTTTGTTTATTTTAAGGATATTAATGATATTAAAACATTTTATTATTTCTGTAGTAATAATAAGATACCACTAATGCCTTTGGTTATGTTACAAGCCGGAATATGCAGAGATGAATTATTGTTTGAAATTGAAATGGATGCAATTGAATTAAATAATAATTAGAAGAAATGGAAGACTTAAAGAATACAAAAATTTGGAAGCAAAATAATACCAATAACACAATTATAAAGTGTAATTATGTTTTTTTGGTGATGGATATTTTACAGTAAATGCCGGTCCTTGTGCAATTGAAAATATTGAAATGGCTTTAACAAATTTACTAAATAAAAATATTTCCAATGAAAAAGTAGTATTACACGATATTAAATAGGGAGGATAAAATGAAATTAAATAAATTATTTATTATTCTCACATTTATTTCTACTTATGGTTGTAATTCAATTATTGATTCATCTGATAATGATACTTTAACTCAAAAGACTGTATTTGATAATGGCATTGAATATACTCTTACAATTGGAAAAAATGTTTTTTCGATAACAGATTCTCTCTATTTTAATTTCTCTGTTAAAAATGTAAATTTTGTAAGTAAAACATTTAATTTTAACAATTATCAACAACTCGGTTTTAAATTGACTAATGAATCTAATGAGGTTTTCCTATTTTATCCTTGGGTTCTATCTCCTGCACTTAGTAGTTTTATTCTTGAACCAAAACAAACAAAGGAATATTTATTAACAAGACCTTTTAAAAATCATTTGGGTAATTACATAAATAGAGGAAATTACACATTATCTGTTTTTTTGCTTAACAAAAATTTTCCAGAGGTAACACTAAAATTATCTGTTTTATAAGTATTCTTACCAAATTATTTAATAAAATTAGATTGTTCTCAAAACTATATATCTGCCATAAATTCAATCCGTCTTCATTCCGATTAATAGGAACTAAGCCGGATTTAGTTTTAATTTAAAGTTAAAAAATTATTTTTAATATCTAAAATAATTGATTAGTTGCGCCCATAGTTCAATTGGATAGAACATTAGATTCCGGTTCTAAAGGTTGGAGGTTCGAGTCCTCCTGGGCGTACAAAACTAATAATAATGTCAAAATAGAAAATTTTTAAAATTAGTCAAAAATTGATGAAAACATATAAGTTTTATTAAAAAATTGATATGTTTTTCAACATTTCTTATTATTTTTTAGTATATAATTTCTGGAAGATTGGAATATTTAATTGTAAATTTACAATCTAATATTTTTGTAAATACATTTTATTAAGGAAAATTTAATGTTAAAGAAAAGGAAGAAAATTACTAAACATAATATAAAAGAAGATAAACTAATAACTACTTTTAATAATACTCTTGCATTTGTTGATGAATACAAATCTAAAATTATGCTTTATGGTGGCATTACATTAGTTGCAGCTTTTTTAATTATATTTTTTGTTAACAGAAATATTCAACAGAATCAGAAAGCTGGTTTAGAACTCTCAAGAATGATAGGTATTTATGATAATGGAAGTTATTTGGAAGCAATTAATGGAAAATTGGGAACAAATTTTTTGGGATTTAAAAAAATAGTTGAAGAATACGGAAGTACTGAAAACGGTGAAATAGCAAAAATTTATTTAGCAAATTCATATAGCTTATTAGGTAAATATGAAGATGCTTATAAAATATTTAAAGATTACAGTGGAAGCATAAATATGTATAAAGCTGCATCATTAGCCGGACAAGCAGATTATTTTGTTGCTAATAAAGATTATGAAGAAGCTGCTGAATTATATAACAATGCTTCATTAGTCAGCGAATTAAATGCATTAAATTCTGAATATTTATTAAAAGCCGGAATTAACTATTTAAAAATTGGAAATAAAGCAAAAGCAAAAGAATTATTTAATCTTATAAAAGTTAATTATAAAACATCAGGTGTTGCTAATCAGGTGGATAAATATCTAGCACAAGCTGAGTAATTCTTAAATAATCTAATTAATTTATATAGAAATTTAATCATAAAAGTATTCTTGACATTAATGATATAGATTTCTAATTGTTTTTTAACACTATATTCATACATTAATTTTATGGCAGATACTTCAGATTTTAGAACTGGTTTAATTATAAAATACAAAAACGATTTATACTCATTAGTTAATTTTCAACATGTTAAGCCTGGCAAAGGCGGTGCTTTTGTAAGAAGTACTTTAAAGAATTTAAAAACTGGAAAAGTTATTGATAATACTTTTCGTGCCGGTGAAGGTATTCAAATTGTTAGAATTGAAAGAAGGAAATATCAATTTCTATTTAGAGAAGGTGATTCATTAGTCTGTATGGACAATGAAACTTATGACCAAATTCATGTACCCAATAAACAAATTGGTGATGGTATGAATTTGATTAAAGAAGGTGAACAATTGGAAATTTTGTTTGATGGAGATAATATCATTAATATTGAGATACCAATTTTTGTTCAGTTAAAAGTAAAAGAAACAGAACCAGGCTTTAAAGGTGATACGGCTACAGGTGCAACAAAACCAGCTATATTAGAAACAGGTGCTTCCATAAATGTTCCTTTATTTGTAAATGTTGGTGATGAACTAAAAGTTGATACAAGAACTAATTCGTATGTAGAAAGAGTAAAGTCATAAAACTTAAGGTGTAAAATGGACTTAAATCTGATCAAAAAGCTAGTTAAAATTTTTAATACGAGTGAAATCTCAGAACTTGAAGTAGAAAAAGATGGTCTTCGTATAAAAATTGGTAAACAAATTGAAAAAATTTCTGCACCTACAAGCTCATATGTAACCACTTCAAATCCTCAACCAATAGTTGACAATAAAAAATCAGAAACTGTAAATAAAAAAGTAGTAAACTCTGAAAAACTTCACGAAATTCATTCACCAATTGTTGGAACATTTTATAGGTCACCATCACCTGACTCAGAACCTTATGCTAAAATTGGAGATAATATTACTAAAGGTTCAGTTTTATGTATTGTTGAAGCAATGAAATTAATGAACGAAATTGAATCGGATGTAAATGGTAAAATTGTTAAGATTATAGTAGATGACGGTAATCCCGTTGAATATAATCAACCTTTATTTTTAATAGAAACCTCTTAGTAACTCCAAAATTATAGGGAAGAGGAAATTTTGTTTGATAAAATATTAATAGCCAACCGTGGAGAAATTGCTTTACGCATAATTAGATCTTGTAAAGAACTAGGAATTAAAACTGTAGCGGTATATTCTGAAGCCGATAAAGATTCTTTACATGTTACATTTGCCGACGAAGCAGTTTGTATTGGTCCTGCACCAAGTTCAGAAAGTTATTTAAAAATCCCGTTTATTATTTCTGCAGCCCAAATTACCGGAGCTGATGCAATCCACCCCGGGTATGGATTTCTTGCAGAAAATGCTGACTTTTCAGCAATTTGTGAAGAGTCAAAAATCAAATTCATCGGTCCATCACCTAAAATGATAAATGCAATGGGTGATAAGTCTTTTGCAAAAGATACAATGAAACAAAACGGTGTACCAGTTATTCCGGGAAGTGAGGGAGTTATTGAAAATGCAAAAGATGGAAAATCATTGGCAACTGAGATTGGATATCCGGTAATAATTAAAGCATCTGCCGGTGGTGGTGGAAAAGGAATGCGAATTGTTTGGAAAGAAAGTGAATTTGAAAATGCCTTTAAAACTGCAAAGACAGAATCATCGGCTTCATTTGGAAAAGATGATGTTTATTTAGAAAAATATATTGAAAATCCTCGGCATGTAGAAATTCAAATTATGGGTGACAGACATGGGAATGCTCATCATTATGGTGAAAGAGATTGTTCTATTCAGCGACGACATCAAAAGCTTATTGAAGAATCACCTTCACCTGCAATAGACAATGTAACAAGAAATAAAATGGGTGAAGCGGCTTTGCTTGGCGTGAATGCAGTAAATTATGAAGGTGCTGGTACATTTGAATTTTTACTGGATAAACACAAGAATTTTTACTTTATGGAAATGAATACAAGAATTCAAGTTGAACATCCGGTAACTGAAACGGTATACGGAGTTGATTTAATTAGACAACAAATTTTGGTTGCATTTGGTGAAAAAATAGAAACACTTCCTCATGAGCCAATTGGGCATTCAATTGAGTTTAGAATTAATGCTGAAGATCCATCAGCAGGATTTAGACCATCACCTGGAATGATACAATCTTTACATTTTCCAGGTGGATATGGAATTAGAATAGATTCACATATTTACCACGGTTACACAATTCCACCATATTATGATTCGCTTGTTGCAAAATTAATAGTTTGGGGTAAAAACAGAGAACATGCAATTTTAAGAGGTCGAAGGGCACTGGATGAATTTACTATAGAAGGAATTAAAACTACAATTCCGTTTCATCAAAAAATACTGGAAGATGAGCGATTTATAAGCGGTAATTTTGATACTGGTTTTATGGATAACTTTAAATACGAATAATTTTTAATACACATAACTTTAAGAGGATAAGATGAATTTTCCCGTTAACCTAAAATATAGTGAAGACCACGAATGGATTTTAGTTGAAGGTAATCTTGGAACAATTGGTATTACCGAATATGCCCAAGGCGAATTAGGTGATATTGTTTTTGTTGACATAGATCCAAATATATCTCAAGTAAAAGTTGGTGAAACACTTGGAAGTATTGAAGCAGTAAAAACTGTTAGTGATCTGCTTTCTCCCTGCAGTGGAAAAGTTAAAGAGATCAATTCAGCTTTAGTAGATGCACCAGAAAATGTAAATAATGATCCTTATGGAAAAGGGTGGATGATAAAAATTGAAATTTCTGATATTTCAGATATCGAAAAATTATTGGATGCAGAAGCTTATAAAAAATTGATAGGTCAATAGAACATCTTTCAATTTTAAATTTATCATATTAGATTTGATAATTTTCCTCATAACAAAATCTTAAATTATTAGATTTTGATTTCATTCTAAATTATTTCATAAAAATATTTATGCCTTCATATGAAAAAATATTAATTATTGACTTTGGTTCTCAATACACTCAAATAATTGCCCGCAGAATAAGAGAATCAAAAGTATTTTCAATAGTTAAACCATATACTATTTCATTAAATGAAGTTAAAAGTCTAAATCCAACAGGAATAATTTTATCTGGCGGTCCTCAAAGTGTTTGTTCAAAAGAAGCATATACTATTGATAAAAATATATTAAAGTTTGGTATTCCAATTCTAGGTATATGTTATGGCTTACAGTTGCTTTGCAAAATACTTAAAGGTGAAGTAAAGCCTGCAGAGAATAGAGAATATGGTAAATCAATTTTTAAAATAAGTGAGCCGAATAAATTATTTAAAGGTGTAAAAAAATCTTCTTCAGTTTGGATGAGTCACGGTGATTTAATAACAAAACCACCAAAAGGCTTTATTAGTCTGGGATCTTCAGATTTCTCCCCATTTTGTGCAATTGCAAATTTAAAAGATGAAATATATGGTGTCCAATTTCACCCGGAAGTAAATCATACTGAAGAAGGAGAAAAAATAATTAAAAATTTCCTTTATAATATTTGTAATTGTAAAGGAGATTGGCAATCATCTAATTTCATAGAAACATCAATAACTCAGATTAAAAATAGAGTTGGTTCTTCAAAAGCAATTTGTGCTCTAAGTGGTGGGGTTGATTCAACTGTTGCAGCCGTACTTATGAAAAAAGCCATTGGTGAAAATTTAATTTGCATTCATATTGATACAGGATTAATGAGAAAAGATGAAAGTAATCAGATTGAAAAGATGTTTACTAAAGAGCTACATTTAAATGCTATGCATATTAATGCAAAGCAACTTTTCTTAAAAAGATTATTCGGGATATCTGATCCAGAAGAAAAAAGACAAATTATTGGCAAGGCCTTTATTTATCTATTTGAAAAAGAATCTAAGAAATATTCAAATTTGAAATTTCTTGTTCAAGGTACTTTATACCCAGATGTAATTGAATCATCACCAATGCCAGGAACTTCTGTTACGATTAAAACCCACCATAATGTGGGTGGTTTACCGGAAAAAATGAATCTTAAACTGATAGAACCCTTTAGAGACCTTTTTAAAGATGAAGTTAGAAATATTGGAAAAGAATTGAACATACCTGATACTTTTTTAGAGAGACACCCTTTCCCAGGGCCAGGATTAGCTGTAAGAATTATTGGAGAAATTACTGAAGATAGATTAAATATTATTAAAGAAGCAGATGATATCTTTATTTTAGAAATTAAAAAGAAAAATCTATATAATAAAATTTGGCAGGCATTTGTTGTCCTTTTACCCATTCAAACTGTTGGAGTTATGGGGGATAAAAGAACTTATGAAAATGTTCTGGCTTTAAGAGCAATAACTTCTAATGATGGTATGACTGCTGATTGGTTTAGATTTGATCCGGAATTTCTGGCTGAGATATCTAATAAAATTATAAACAATGTAAGAGGTGTAAATAGAGTTGTGTATGACATAAGTTCTAAACCTCCGGCAACAATTGAATGGGAATAAAGTTGAGTTCGAAACATCAAATTGATCACAAATTAAGTAGTGCAAATAAATTTATCACAAAAAATTCATTTCCAATGAATTTTTTGGGTTAATTATTTCATCAACATAACTAAATGACTAGTTGCTGGTTTATTTCTAATTTCTTTTATGATTTTTAAATTCGCTTTTTCAGCCAGTTCTTTCAGTCCACCGTTACGCACATAATTTTTATAATTTCTATAATGTTCACTTCCAGCAGCAAATTCAACTACTTCATTCAGAGCACTCCAAAATCCAGTTGGCTTGGGAACAAGATAATCACCAATGATTATTTTATCAGCAACTTGAGATAACTCATTCAAAAGATTTACTCGCTCTTCTTCATTTACTTCGTGAATAACATAAGTCATAATTGCATAATCAAAATGAAGATTTTGAGAAATCAAATCAGAAATAGTTGTGTGTTGAAATGAAATTTTATCATTAGGGTTTTTTAAGAGATTTTCTTTTGCTTTGTTAATATTCTTTTCAGATAAATCTATTCCAACTACTTTTGTAACTTTATCAGAAATTGAAAAAGAAAATCTTCCTGTTCCGCAACCAACATCAACTAATGAAGAATTCGGTTCGATAAAATTTTTAATAAGAGAAAACAATCTATCTTGATTTGGAGCTATGAAAACATCATAGAACCATCCGTCATACCAGTGATTTTTATTATTAATCATTTTTAACAAACTTTTTCAAAATATTTTCAATCTCTTCGATTGCCTTAGCCATTCCGTTTGATTTTGAATCTCCAAAATTTTTATATAAAAACTCTGGATTAACACGAGAAATATATGCTTTACCATTAACATTTTCATAGACAGAAATTCTGCAAGGCATCATTGCAGAGATTAATTTTGAATTATCATCCTTTAACACTTTGGATGAATATTTTGGATTGCACAATTCAATTACATTAACTGGTAAAACATCTTTACTATTCTTTTATAAAAAATAGTTTAATTAATTGATAAGGATTAGATGATAAGTGAACAAAAACGGTACAGTAATAATTTACTTTTACATTCAAAGACTATAATAAAAAATATCTTTATCAGTTTATAACTTTCTAATATTACGAATTGTAGATTACTATATTTTAAGGATGTACAATTACAATCTAATATTTTAATTATATGCTAATTATGGTGATTATCATGCTTATGATTACAAGCCTCGAAACCACTGAGTCTGCCATTTATGTAAAGACTTAATGCTTCTTCATATGCAAGTCCCGGCGCTGTAATTACATCAATGCCATAAGATTGAAAATTGGAAACAGCTTTTTGACCCATTCCTCCTGCAATAATAGTGTTTACATTAAATTGCTTAACATATCCTGGTAATTGGCAGGCGCCATTATGTTCACCAACTAAAGAATTAAAATATATTTCCTTTTTTAATATTTTTTTTTGATCATCTAATTCACAAACATAAAACTTAGAGCATCTTGCAAAATGTTCTGCAACAGTTTCTCTTCCATTGCCGCTTTCTTCAATTGAAATTGCTATTCTTTGGTTCATACTATTTCCTATATTTTATTTTGATGATTTATGTTAATATTTTTTTTATATTTGAACAAGAAATAAGTATAGCCGTTTATGGCACAAAGCCAACAGAAATTTGTTGTATATGTGCATGTTTATGGCTGGTATAAACTAGTTAGTGGCAAGTTTATTACAAGAATACTACTATGATTCCAAGAAAAAAAATAATAGTAAAACGAATCACTTTTTATTAAAAAATAAAATGTATTTTTGTTATATTATTCTAATTTTATTTAAATGGTAGATAAAAAACCATTTATTGAAACAAGCCGTTCCTATTTGGAAGAAACATTTCCAAATAAAGAAAGGATTCTTGAGTTTATACAAACAGTTGACTTTTTAAAAACTAAAACCAACAGAAATGAGATAATTGATAATTTTTCAGATATTTATATGGATTTTGTAAAAAAGGATTATCAGAATCAATATAAAAAAACAAACACAAAGCTTGTTGATTTTCTTGAAAATAAAGACGATGGTGTAAAAATTATATGGGGAAATTGTCTTGATGTAATGCGTGGAATGAAATCAGAATCAATTCATTTAATGGTTACATCGCCACCATATTATAACGCTTGTGAATATTCTCAATGGAAAAATTTGAATGATTATTTGTATGATATGCGTTTAATTATTAAAGAGGCATATAGAGTTTTAGATAACCATCGCGTTTTTGTTTTTAATGTAGGCGATATTTTTGACAATGATAATATTTCAACAACTTCAATGTGGGGAAAACGGCGTATTCCACTTGGTGCATATTTCACAAAAATTTTTGAAGAAGAAGGTTTTACATTTGTTGATGATTTTATTTGGGACAAAGGTGAAGTACAAAGTGAACGACATAAAAATGGAAACAAGCCCTATCCTTTTTATCAATATCCAATGAATTGTTATGAACATATTTTGATTTTTCATAAACACAGAAACGATGCAACGCGATACCCTTGTCCTGTTTGCGGTTGTTTAAAAGTTAATGGCAATGCTTATTCAGAAATAGGTTTAAAAAGTTGGGAATGTAAAAATTTTGAGTGTTTTGAACGAAGTAAGGCAAATAGAGGAAAAAGATTTTCGCTTAAAACTATTATTACACAAGGTAGACAAGAAGAAAGATTTACTATTGAAAAAGAATTTATAAAAAAATGGCGTAGAGATATAATTAAGATAAATCCTGTTATAAAAATAAATTCAAAAGGTAAAAACACTCTGGGACATACTGCGCCATTTCCCGCTGAAATTCCCGAATTTGCTGTAAAAATGTTTTCTTATCCCAGTGAATATGTTTTAGACCCTTTTGGAGGCAGTTTTACTTCTGTAATAACAGCAAAACAACTTGGAAGAATTGGCGTTGGAATAGAATTAAACAAAGAGATGTTTGGTAAAAGCAGTATGCAGAATTTGACAAAATCTTTACAACCACATTTATTTAATACAAAAAAAAATCAAATTTCGGAATTTGATTTATTATGAATGAGTTAGAAGAAAAGAAAAAACAAGTCATTGGTCTATATGGCGAAATGCGTTTATCAATGGAATTGCACGAACTTGGTTGGCAGGTTCATAGAGCATATATTGATGAAGGTATTGATTTTACAATAACAAAATACTATTACCCAAACTGTAAAAAATACAGTAACCAATATATTCGCTACACTATTCGCAATGGGAAAAAGGTTAAATGCATTACTAATCTATGTGAGCATTGCAAAAAAACGGAGTTAGAAGTAATTTCTAGGTATTTACAAGTAAAAACTTCTGAAGAAATTAAAACACGCAACGGAGTAAACTTAACTAAAAACATCCGAGGTTTTCAAAACCTCGGAGGTTTAAGCTTTATAAATATTACAAGAAATTTTTACATAAATTCTTATCATCATTTGTAAAATGGGCACAAACAATCGAAAAATATTTTTTCCAAAATGATGAAAAAATATATTCCCCTCAAAAGAATGAATTTATATTCTAATAATTTTTTTAACGAAACCAATGAAACCTTCGAGGTTTTCAAAACCTCGAAGGTTTAAGCTTTATGAACAAACCAAGAAATTTCTATAAAAACACTTGTCACCATTTGTACAACAGAGGCACAAACAAAGGAAAAATATTTTTTGAAGATGAGGAATATCTCTATTTTCTTAAAAAAGCAGGATACTACAAGGTTAAATATAAAATAGACATCTTAGCTTATTGCCTTATGCCAAATCATTTTCATTTTTTTGTAAAGCAAAAGACTGATACTTTTTCAATATCACAATTTATTTCTGCGCTTCTAAATTCATATACTAAATCAATTAACATAAAATATAAACGAAGTGGAACTCTTTTTGAAAGTAAAACAAAAAGTAAAGAAATCAAAGATGAATCCTACTTTATGTGGGTTATAAAATATATTCTTGAAAATCCGGTAAAAGCAAACTTAGTAGCTACAATAGAAAGTTGGGATTATTCAAACGCAAAAGACCTTCTTAATTTAAGAGAAGGGAAGCTAACTAATGTGGGTTTAGTAACATCTTATTTTCAATCAAAAAAACAAATGATTAAATTTTTAAGAGATCCTGATATAAAAACGAGTTATGAATTTTAAACAGAAACCTCCGAGGCTTTTAAAACCTCGGAGGTTTAATACAATGAATCCTATAAATAAAAAAATGAATTTTATGTTTGATAATTTTAGAAAACTTACACCACGACAAAAATTAATTTCCGGCAGTAAAATTTTTATTCCAATAATTATTGGCGCTACGGGGGGATACCTCTATTATCATTTTATCGGATGTGTTTCCGGAACCTGCCCCATTACAAGTAATCCATACATAAGCACGGGCTATGGAGCGGCAATTGGCGCTTTAATGGTTAATTGGAAAAGCAAAACTAAAAAGGATTAATATCCAATTTATTATTTTTATTAATTTCTCCTATTTTAAATAACCATTATTTAAGCTTTATTATAAATGCCTTACAAACAATTTTCCGTTGAACTGAGAAAAGCTGCAAGTAAAGAAACAGCGAGTATTCTTCAATGGTTCTTTAAAACCGGTAAGGGTGATTACGGCGAAGGCGATGAAGGTTTTGAAAAAGTTCTTGATATTCTTGAAGATGGCTGTTCGGAATTGCTGGAAAAAATCAGGCATGATATTACTACCTGACATAAAATCAAAGATCGAAAAAATTACAGGAAGTAAAATACTGGCGCAGGCTCCCGTATCAGGGGGCTGCATCAGCGATTCCTGCATTATTGAAACATCATCGGGGCAAAAATTTTTTCTGAAGATGAATTCTTCCCTGCCTGACGATATGTTTACCAAAGAAGCGAACGGTTTAAACGAATTAAAAAAAGCAGGCACCATCCGTATTCCGGAAGTAATTTCATTCGGCGAATCATACATCCTGCTTGAACAGGTTAACTCCGGGAGAAAGAAAAATTATTTTTCTGAAGAGTTTGGCAGCAGGCTGGCAAAAATGCATTTATATTTATCAAATGAATTTGGATTTTATGAAGACAATTACATCGGCTCAACAATACAAATAAATATTCCGGGTGAAAATGAAAAAATCAACTGGACTGAATTTTATTTCAATAAAAGGATTTTATTCCAGTTTCAGCTCGCAGAAAAGAACGGATATTCAACTCCTGAATTACAATCCGGCATAAAAAATCTCGAATCAAAAATTGAAAATATTTTATCAGGCAGCGAAGAAAAGCCATCACTTATTCACGGAGATCTATGGGGTGGAAATTATCTTGTTGACGAAAGCGGGCTTCCCTGCCTTATCGATCCTGCTGTTTATTACGGACACCGTGAAGCGGAACTTGCTATGACTAAATTATTCGGCGGATTTGACAAAACATTCTACGAAGCATACAATGAAACCTACCCGTTAAAAGATGGATATGAATACAGGGAAAATATTTACAAACTTTATCATGTATTAAATCATTTAAATTTATTTGGAAGGGGATATTATTCGCAGGCTATTTCTTTGCTGAATTATTACCGGTAATAAAAAAGCGGGATATTATCCCGCCTATCTAAATTCCATCCTCTGGCATAGCCACCACTTTGTGGAATCCCCCATCTCCCATATTCCATCTCCCATCTTCCATATTCCATCTTCCATCCTCTGGCGTAGCCACCACTTTGTGGCATTCTCCATCTTCCCTACTTCCCGCCTAATTTTTGAACTTTTAAAATTTCAATATCAAAAATAAGAGTTGCATTAGCTGGAATTTTTCCTGTACCACGCGCTCCGTAAGCAAGATAAGGAGGAATAATCAATTGGGCTTTTCCTCCCTGTTTCAAAAAACTGATTCCTTCATTAAATCCTTTTATAATAGGCTGAACCTTGTACTGTAATTCCAGGGGTTCATCTCTTTCCACAGAACTGTCGAACTTACTACCGTCAAGCAGGTAACCGGAATAGTGCAGGCTTACAACATCACCCGAATCAATAGCGGCGCCTTCACCCGGTTCAATGACAGCATATTTAAGACTATCCTTTGTGGTTTTGAACTTTGACGGATCAACATCCCATTTTTTTGTAACAACAGGTTCTTTAACATCCAGTAACTGAACCTGTAATTTTAAACTTGAATTTGGCGGTATCGGCCCCATTCCTTTTTCTCCATAGCAAAGATTGGAAGGAATAATAATCGTTCTGTACCCGCCTATTTTCATACCTTCAATTCCTTCATCGCTGCCGGGTATAAACTGTCCCGCTCCCAAAACTAATTTAAGTGGCATGTCAACAATCCGTGAACCGCCGATGTTGCTTGATTGCCTCGTAGAATCTATTTTCCAGTCGGTGAATAAATTAGTTGAATCTTTTATAATCCGCGCATCAAAATGGAATGATATAAGATTTCCTGCTTTTGCTACAGTACCGGTGCCAAGCGTATCATCTGCAAACATTAACCCTGATTCTTTTTTAACAACATCTTGTTTCGAAGAACAACCAAGTATAAGCAGGTGATCAATAATGCGGAGAATAATTTCATTTTTGTTTCCTTGTGTTTTTTAGAAGAGTAAATATATTTATTTTGTAAACAATTTCATAAGTCTAATAGTTGATAGTTTGTTAATGATTATAATCAAAAGGTTTCTGCTTAGAAGTTCCTGCACAAAGTTTTTTACTCAAAGTTTTTTTTTACTCAAAGTTAAAATACTTCTTGACTATTCAAATTTTTATCGTGAAGTTACAAATAAAAACGGGGACTATGGCGGAATCAGAGCTCCTAAACAGAGTAAGCACAGAACTCAGAACAAAACATTACAGCAGAAAAACAGAGGAGAGCTATATATCCTGGATAAAGCAGTATATAATTTATAATAAAAAAATACATCCGGGGAAAATGGGAAAAGAAGAAGTAAGAAAGTTCCTTAATCATCTTGCGGTAGAAAGGAATGTATCAGCATCAACACAAAATCAGGCATTGAGTGCGATTCTGTATCTTTACAAAAATATTATTGTAAAAGATTTGGGTTGGCTTGAGAATGTAGTAAGAGCACATAAAAGCAAAAGACTTCCGGTTGTTTTTACAAAATCAGAGGTTAGGGAAATAATTAATAATCTGGATGATGTTCCGAAATTAGTGTGTTCATTATTATACGGTTCCGGCTTAAGATTGGGAGAAGCATTAAACCTGCGTATAAAGGATATTAATTCTGAATACAGGCAGATAATTGTACGGGAAGCAAAAGGCGACAAAGACAGGATTACAACATTACCTAATAAAATAATTC
>PFVA01000228.1 GCA_002790365.1 Ignavibacteriales bacterium CG_4_9_14_3_um_filter_30_11 | reverse complement strand
TTGTATTTAAGCCCTCTTTAGAAGCTTCTTCAAAAAACATCCAAATTAAAAAGCCTGAGAACATGTATAATATAAAATTCTCGATCTGATTATTAAAAATAACATTAAAAATGAAATAATAAATAACCAGTAGAAAAAGTGGATTTATTAAGGCCCAAATAATACCTAAAGAACTTCCATAGTATCTTTTTCTAAAATTTGATTTAGCTAATATCCAGATTCTTTCAATCTTATTACTTTCTGGTAAATATTTTACTATATAATTAATTATTTTCTTCAGCATAATATATTTTTATAATTTGAAATGTTTTGCTGGATATTTGTTGCCAGGTCAAATTATTGATTAGTTGTTTATTCGTATTCATTGAAACATTTAACAATTCTTCTATTTTATTAGCAATATCATTAACTGACTCAGGATTAAAATATAGAATTTTATCACCAAAAGTTTCCTTTAATGGTTTTATATCCGATACTAGTAAATTAGAGTTGCAAAAAAATGCTTCTAAAGGTGGGAGGCCAAATCCCTCATAAAGTGAGGGGTATATAAATAGTCTTGTGTTTTTATATAATCCGACAAGTTCTTCATCACTTACATACCCAGTAAATATAATATTATGATTTGTAATATTAGATAACTCAGGATTTGAAAAAACTCTGTTATTTTTATTCCCCACTACAATTAGTTTTAAATCCTTTTGATTTAATTGAAGAAAAGCATTAATCAAATTTTTCAAATTTTTTCTGGGTTCAATAGTAGCAACTGTTAATATAAAGTTACCATATTTATTTTTATACTCATTTTTTGAAAGCTCTATTATTTTCTGTGGTACGGCGCAAGAAATAACTGTAATTTTTTCTTCGGGAATTTTTAAAAGTGTAATTATTTCACTTTTAGAGAACTCACTTACAGTTAATATATGTGATGAGTTTTGAGCTACCTTTGATACAATAAATTTAAAAAATATTGCAGCACTTTTTGAATACCATTCTGGGTGTCTTAAAAAAGCAAGATCGTGAATAATTGGAATCTGGTTTTTGAAATATATAGGACCTGTATTCACAGGACTTAATAAAATGGGTGATTTTTTTTTCTTTAAATATCTCGGTAATTCTATTTGTTCCCATAGATGCCCTTTCAGAAGTCCGAATACTTCTAAATTCAATTCTTTAGCCAATTCAGTATTCAGATCACCTTTATGACTTACAAATTTTACATCCGGGAAATATTTTTTTAAAGCAATAGAAAGTTCAGCAGCATATCTTTCTAAACCGGTAACTTTCTTAGCTAAAAACCGTGCGTTAACAACAATCATTTATTTTTCTTAAATATTAAACATTTTTAATATAACTTATATTATCATTAGTTAAAATTGATTTATATTTTATATATTTTAAGAAAAATTTATTAAAATTAAATTGTCCCAAGTAAAAAATAAAAAAGAAAATAAAAAACTTTTTTTAACCAAAAAAGAGCCAATACATTTACTATCTATACTAATAATTCTGATAGTAGGTATAGCAATATATTCAAACACATTAAGTGCTTCATTCCATTTAGATGATTACCATACAATAGTTGATAATAATTTAATAAAAGATTTTAATAATTTTATTGATTTATCCTATTGGATTAAAATTATTAACAATAGACCATTTTCATATTTTACTTTCTCATTAAATTATAATTTCAATGGATTGGATCTAACAGGATATCACATTGTTAATATTATAATTCATTTATGTTCTGGGTTATCAATTTATTGGTTCGTTCTACTATTATTTTCTACTCCAACATTAAAACTTAGAAACTCTAAACTATTTATTAAAAATATAGCCCTAATTACTGCTTTAATATTTATAACACATCCTTTGCAAACCCAAGCTGTAACTTATGTTGTTCAAAGAATGACTTCAATGGCGAGTTTCTTTTATTTATTATCTATTTGCTTTTATTTAAAAGCACGCATAATGCATTTACAAAATAAAATAAATTCTCAGGTAATTCTTTACTATTTAACTTCAATACTAATTTTTGTTCTTGCTATTATGTCGAAAGAAATAGCCTTTACACTACCTGTAATTATTATTTTAGTAGAAATATATTTTATTAGAGATAATAATAATAAGATTTCTTGGAAGTATTTATTGATATTCTCATTAGTATTAATTTCTGGAATAATATTTAAGTTAATAACTACCGGGTTACCAAGAGAGACTTATGATATTTCAAGATTTGATTATTTTATTACTCAATTAAAAGTAATTGTAATTTATCTTAAAATGATAGTGCTGCCGATAAATCAAAAAGTATTTTACGATTTAGCTTTATCACAAAATCTTTTTAATTTATCTAATTTATTAAGTCTCTTATTAATTATTATAATTTTATTGTACGGAATTCATTCCTATAGAAAAGAGAAAATAATTTCTTTTTGCATTTTTTGGTTTTTTATTACACTATCTATTGAATCGAGTATATTTCCAATTAGAGATTTAATATTTGAACATCGAATTTATTTGCCTCTATTTGGCTTTGCTTTTTTAATTACATATTTAATATTTAATTTATTTTCAAAAAATAGCCCTCAACTTATTTTAAGAATATTTTATATTATAATAATCCTCTTTTCATTTTTGACCTTTTCAAGAAATGGTGTCTGGAAAACTGAAGAATCATTGTGGACTGATAATATTAATAAAACACCCGCTAATGCCAGAGTATATTACAGCCGTGCTAATGCTTTTGCCAGATTCGGACCTATTGATAAATCAATAAATGACTATTCAATGGCTATAAAACTTGATCCATCAAAATTTTCATATTATAACGATAGGGGCTTTGCATATAATCAATTAAGATTATATGATTCTGCTAAAAATGATTTTCTCCATGCAATTGAATTAAATAAAGAATTAGATGCTGCTTACCTTAACTTAGGTATTACTTACTTTCATATGAATAATTTTACAGAAACTATTCAAGCATTTTCGAAATCCATAGAAATAAATCCTAATTATTCACTACCATATTTAGCGAGAGGAAACACATACGCAGTAATAGGGAAATATGAAGATGCTATTGCCGACTTTACAAGTGTAATAAATATGGATAGTAATTATGAAGATGCTTTTTTTAATAGAGGGAATGTTTACAATGTAACAGGAAGATATATTCTTGCTATAAATGATTTAAACAAAGTTCTAGAATTAAATCCAAAGAATATTAAGGCATATAAAAATAGAGCAAGTGCATTTTATCAAATTAAGGATTATGATAATGCTATAAATGATTATAATAGCTTTATAATGTTTAACATGAAAGATGGTGAATCGTATTACTTTAGAGCTATATGCTTATATAATTTAAAAAAATACAAAGCAGCATTTGAAGATTTAAATAAAGCCAAGGAAAATGGCTTTAATTTTTCTGAAAATATTTATACAATTTTTAAGAAAAAATTATAAAAGAAAAGCCGAATATAAAAATAATATCCGGCTTTTTAATTTTTACATCAGCAGAAGTTTTGCTTCAGCTAATATTTAATTTATTTATTAGTATTATATGTCGTAATAATTTTTATTTTTATTCCCTTTGTAAGCAATATAACCTACTGCAAAGAAAATGATAAGTCCCGATGCGAATATAGAAGCTGCGGTTAGAATTATATTTACTAATGACATAAAATCAATCTCACTTATTTTATTAAAATTAAATATCTGTCACGGACTTTCCGTAACAGTAAAAAGTTTTTTTTAATTATTTAAGCAAAATCATTTTCTTTGTAATTATGTGCGCTCCGGCTATTACTCTGTATATGTAAGTACCGCTCGATACTTTACTGCCAAAGTCATTATCTCCCCTCCACTGAATATTAAATGTACCGGCACTCTTCTGTTCGTTTACAAGAGTTTTTACTTCTTGACCAAGCATATTGTAAATCTTAAGAGTTACAAATGATGCCTCTGGAAGTGCATATCTTATTGTTGTACTTGGATTAAATGGATTTGGATAATTCTGTGTAACTTCAAATTCATTAGGAATAACTAAATTGTTATCTTCAACTCCAGTAGTACTAAACCTAATTGTTGGTCCTTGTTGCCAGTTAACACCATTTACTCTGTAACGAGTATGAATTTCAGAACCAACTGGTATTGAGCCATCTTTAAATTTAAGTATTATATCTCCCGGATTGATATTTCCGTTAAGTGTTTGAGGTGAGGCAAAGAAGAAATAAGCTTCACTAGAGCTAAGTTCCTGTGAATTTGCATAATTACCACTAGCATTTATTAGAGAAGTAAAAGATTGATAACTGATTTTTGTTGGATCATAAGTAAATATTATTTCAGCATTTGTAAAATTTGTAGAATTATTAAAACTGATTGGGACTTTTATTTGGCCTAATCCAGTTTCATTAAAACCACTTAATGATAAAACTAAATCTGTATTTGCTGCTGGTGGTGCAATCGGTGATAAACCAAGTATAATATTCAATATACTAGTAATATCATCACCGTTAAGTATCTGATCTCCTGCAACTGCTGTAGTATTTGCATTAGCATTTATTCTATTTTGCATATCTGTTATTAAAGCACCTGATGGAGCAGAACCACCGGTAGATGGAGTTGTGTGATTTGATGCATCAACATAATCAGTACCAGAAACAGCTGAAATATCTTGTTGTGTTAATATAGCATCGTTATAGTCAACTGTTCCGTCACCGTTAGCATCCCCTAAAGTAGTAGAAGTTGAAGCAGCAGCCCAGGTTAATACACCACCATTATAAGTAAAACTTGTTTGTGTAGGAGACAACCCTACAAAACCAGTTGGATTTATGGTATCAGGGCTATTGGAAGTAGGTCCGGTAATATTAAAGTTTAGATTAAATAATG
>PFVA01000022.1 GCA_002790365.1 Ignavibacteriales bacterium CG_4_9_14_3_um_filter_30_11 | reverse complement strand
ATTTATCAGCATCATCTAAATATTCATTAGATTTTAACTTAATATCATTACGCAATTCTTTTCCGCTTTTGGGAGCATATAATAAGCCTATTATTGCACCTAAAGCACCACCGGCTATTAAACCGATTAAAAATCCATTACCATGATTATTATCACTTGCCATAAGAATCCTCCTTAATATAACAATTTCAAGAACTTAGAATATAATATGCCCCATATTGAAAATCAAGAATGGGCAATAATAATTTATACATCTTTTAAAATTAGAAATTTAAATTACATATTTTTTACAATAGCTTTAGCAAATTGCGATGTTTTCAGCTTCTTTGCCCCATTCATTTGTCTTTCAAGATCATATGTAACAGTTTTTTCTTTTATAGTCTTTTTTAGAGCATTTTCAATCAATTTTGATGCTTCATTCCATCCTAAATAATTGAACATCATTACACCTGAAAGTATAAGTGAACCCGGATTTACTTTATCTAATCCGGCATATTTTGGTGCAGTTCCGTGTGTAGCTTCAAACAAAGCTGTTGTATATCCAATATTTGCACCTGGAGCTAAACCTAATCCACCAACTTGGGCAGCTGCAGCATCTGATAAATAATCACCATTCAAGTTTGGAGTAGCAAGTATATCATATTCATCAGGTCTTAATAACAATTGTTGGAATATTGAATCAGCAATTCTATCTTTAATTAATACTTTACCATTAGGAATTACACCATTGAAATCTTTCCAAAGTTCATCTTCAGTAACAATAAATTCTCTAAATTCATTTTTAGCCGTTTTATATCCCCAGTCTTTGAATGAGCCTTCGGTAAACTTCATAATGTTACCTTTGTGTACTATAGTAACACTACTTATTTTATTATCAATTGCATATTGAATAGCTTTTGCTACAAGCCTTGAAGTTCCAAATTCACTAATAGGTTTAATACCGATCCCGGAATTGCTTCTTACTTTTCCCGGCATAAGTTTATTTATGTAATTTATTAAATCTTCAGTTTGCTTTTCACCTGCTTTGAATTCAACACCTGCATAAACATCTTCAGTATTTTCTCTGAATATAGTAATATCTAAAAGTTGTGGTTTTTTCATTGGGCTTGGAACACCAGTATAATATTTAACTGGTCTAACGCAGGCAAACAGATCAAGTTTTTGTCTTAATGAAACATTTAAGCTTCTTATTCCACCTCCGATTGGAGTTGTTAGCGGACCTTTTATTGCAACAACATATTCTTTTATAGCTTCAACTGTTTCATCAGGTAACCAAGTATCTTTTCCGTAAACAGAAACAGCTTTATCGCCTGCATAAATTTCCATCCAAGCTATTTTTCTTTTTCCTTTATATGCTTTTTTAACAGCTGCATCAAAAACTATTTTTGAAGCTGACCATATGTCGGGACCAATTCCATCACCTTCTATAAATCCAATTATTGGATTTTCAGGTACATTTAATTTTCCATTTTGAATTAATATTTTTTGACCTTCTGCAGGTACTGTAATTTTATTGAATTTTATCATTGTTTTCTCCTAAATTATAATCGCTACAACATTTTTTATCTCTTCTATGTAAGAGAGATAACGCTATAAGTCCCACTAAAACTGCAAACCAAAGAGTAGAAACTCTAACAATAAAAGTTGTTGTAACAGAGGTAGCTTTACTGACCCCTTTTCCAATAAGTAAAAAAGTTAAGGATCCTTCAGTTATTCCAAGCCCGCCCGGAAGCATGGAAACTGTTCCGACAATATTAGCAAAGGCGTAACTAAAAGAAGCCCACATTAAATTAATTTCAATGCCAAAATTACGCAGAATAAAATAATAACCCAAACATTCTGCGAACCAAGCAACCACACTAACAAGTGTCATACTAAAAAGGACACTAGGTTTTAGCAATAATTGAATACTATTATAAGCATTTTCAATTTTTACTACATATTTATTCAGTTTAGAACTTCTTTCCAGATAATGTAAAACATAGATGAACAATTTGGGACTGGTAAGTAAAATTATAAGAACTATTAAAACTGCAGTAATTATTAAAGATATCACCATCCCATAACTAAAGATATATGCACCAACTAAAGAAATAATTATGAATGCAATAGAATCTGTTAATCTTTCTACAATAATTACAGGAGAAGTTTTACTCATTGGTATTCCTGTTTTCTCTTTAACAAGAAAAGCTTTAAGGAATTCACCTAATTTTCCGGGAGTAACACTCATTACCATACCTGACATAAAAATATAAAATGAGTCTATTTTATTAAGTTTAACTTTTATAAGTTTTAAATAATAATCCCACTTATAAAATCTGACAGTGTAGTTAACAAAGGAAAGGAATAAAATTACCGGTAAAAGCCATAAACTAAAATTTGAAAGTGATTCTATAAATTGATTGAAATTAACATATATAATAAAAAACAGGTAAACACCTGCACCAATTGCTAGAGAGATTACTAGTTTTTGTTTTAATTTTGTAAACAAAATATTAGACCTTCAATAAAGCATTGTATACTTTGAAAATAGGTAGACCCATAACATTATTATAGCATCCGTTTATTTTCTTTACAAACACTACACCAAAATCATCCTGTATTCCATAAGCTCCTGCTTTATCTAGTGGGCTGCCTGTTGACACATAATCTTTAATTTCTTTAATTGATAATTTTTTAAAAGTTACTAATGTTTTTTCATAATCCGTGATAGTAATATTATTTATAGCATTGTAAACTGTAAATCCGGTATAAACTTTATGTATTTTATTACTTAATTTTTTTAAAATAATTATAGCATCTTTACTATTGCTAGGTTTACCTATAATTTCATTCCCTAGTACAACTATTGTGTCAGCAGTAATAATTATTCCATCATTATGTATTTTTTTAGCTTCCTCTAATTTTAAGTTTGCTAACCTTTTCACCGTTTTAATTAAAGATCCTTTTATATTTATATTCTCATCACATTCAATAGATAAAACTTTAAATTTCAAATTTAATTGTTCTAATAGTTTTTTGCGTCTAGGGGATTTAGAAGCTAAATAGATTGGTATTTTTTTATTTATCATAATTGATTGATTCGATCTCCGTACCCGGAAAATAATGGGATAATATTTCTTTATAATCTCTCCCATCATTAGAGAGATAAATTGCACCCCATTGACAAAGACCAACACCGTGCCCATTTCCTTTACCATTGATTTCAAGGATATCATTATCAAAATTTATATCGAACATTGTGCTTTTTAGTATTCCACCATTTTCTCTTTTTATAATACTTCTAATATTATTTCCTGTAATTATTATTTCTTTATCAATATTATCAGAAGTTAATTCAAATTTAAGTTCATTTACCCTTCCTGAAGTAAACCGACTTTCAATATTAATATTTTCAATATTATAATTTGAGTTATTTATTTTATTAGCCTTAAGTAAAAAAGAGAGGACCTTATCTGTAGAATATTTTTCTGTCCATTCAAACCCATGCATTATTGAACAATAAGGTTCATCTCCGTCTTGAACACCTTGCAAATATGGAATATCATAATTACCAAAAACATTTCTTGAATTCTCAGTATGTCCTCCACAAGACGCACTATAAAAAACTTGAGCCGGGTTATCATCGTAAGTAAGGATTAACCCTGCAGTTTCATCAATCAACTTATTTGTAATCTCTTTCTCTGCTTCAATACCACCATAGACTTGATCACGAACATCTAAATAGACATCAAAGGTTTTATTTTTTTTATTCATTTTTGATAAAGAGTATGTTCTTGCAGCAACTGCCATAGATTTTAATGCTTCATAATTTTCATCACCTTGCCCAATAGGCATTTCAAGCGGAAGAACGCCTCTTAGATAATCTTCTAATGGTAATTCATTAACAACAAGAATTTTATTTCCATCAGATAATAATTTCAAAAAACCTCTGTATTTTTTATCATTATATTTTATTACTGAGTTCTTATCCTTTGTTCCTAATTTAAAATATTCTGAAGTAAAATTTTTATCTCCAATATTTATGAAAATATTTTCTCCATCTGCTTTAGTAATTATTTTATTACCGGAATTAATAATAGCAAGACTTTTTTCAGCAGAGTATAAAATTACATTACTCTCAAGAGTTATGCTTTGAGTCGTATTATTATCATCTAATAAAACAGAAATGTTTGGAGAATTGATATTGGACTTTGATGGATAGTTATAATCTTCATCATTAAATCTCTTACTGCTTGAACATCCAATAAAAGATATAATAAAAAAAATAAATAAAAATAAATTGATTATGGAATATCTATGGAAAGAGTAAACTGTTAATATCATTAATAATTTGGGTAAGTAAAAAATTATATCAACAAATTATTATCGGAACATCGCTTTAATACTTCCCCAAGTTCTTTTAACTCCAGATACATTTAGAGATATAGACCTCTCATCGGAATAAGTAATAGTATTATCAATATCTACTATTTTTAATCTATAAATGAAGAGTATATCGTTAGTTTTGTAAGCTCCCTTATCTTTGTATTCATATGACGAATTAGAACCTGTTGGGTTAATAGTAACAAGTTCAATAAAAGGACCTTGAGGGCTCCTCCTTTCAATTATATATTTAGAAATATTAGTCTCTTGAGCTGTGGTCCATCTTATAACAGCATTATCATCTTCAGGGCTTACAGTAAAACTTAATATGAAAGCACCTGCAAATGCAGTAGATATTAAAGCGAAAGTAAGAAATAACTTTAAAAAAGTTTTTTTCATATTTAAATTTATCCCCCAAGATGCGGAATGTCAAGGTTTTTTTTTTATTCTTAGCAAGATTTCATAATTATGAATTAAGTACAAAATACAAAAAATTAGTACATTTTATACTAAAAAAATTACTGTGGAGCTATGCGGAATCGAACCGCAGACCTCTTGAATGCCATTCAAGCGCTCTCCCAACTGAGCTATAGCCCC
>PFVA01000194.1 GCA_002790365.1 Ignavibacteriales bacterium CG_4_9_14_3_um_filter_30_11 | reverse complement strand
TATTACTAAAATAACGAATTCCGAGATTTTTATATAACTAAGTATATGATCTTTATTTACTTACAAATTGTCGGCCCTGAGGGCAGATTTTTCAATGGAAAATCTGGGATTAAATATACTGACTTCTTTATTTCTCTTGTAACATCCTTTGTTTGAGTCATTTCAAAATTATATTTAGTGGAAAGTTCACGCAGTTCATCAATCGAGAGTATATCTGAAATTGCCCATCCGTTAAGCATAACCTGCATTGTTTTATTTTTAGAAATATCATAAATGTATGGTTTGAAAGTATCGGCAAAAAGAATCTTACAGCCCGGTTTCAGAATTCTTCTCATTTCATTAAAGAATAGTTCCTTGTCTGGCGATGAGCCGAAGCTCTCAATGTGAAAAGATGGCAATATGCTCTATGTTTAATGAAAATCTAAAATAAATATTACATTTACAAATTTTATATAATTAATAACTGATGTTACGCAAAGCTGAAAGATGACGGTAAATTAAGAAAATAAAGTCTCTATTTTGTTAAAGAGTTATCATTTTATTTGAATTCAATTCAGGAAACAAAGATGTCATCTTTTCACTGTTCACTTTTTGCGTAAGGTGAGTTAATAATATAAAATCTTCATATAAATTAATCTATAATTTTAAGAAAAGATTGGTCATTTCAATTGCAGTAAGAGCAGCATCCCAACCTTTATTACCCGACTTAGTACCAGCTCTTTCTATAGCTTGTTCAACCGTATCGGTAGTTAATACACCATATATAATTGGTACACCTGTTTCTAAACCGACTTTATTAATACCATTTGAAACTTCGGAAGCTACATAGTCAAAATGAGGTGTTGCACCACGAATTACAGCACCTAAACAAATTATTGAATCATATTTTTTTGAATTTGCTAATTTTTTTGCTGTTAATGGAATTTCAAAAGCACCAGGCACCCATACAGTTGTAATATATTTTTCTTCTCCTTCATGTCTCAATAAACAATCCAAGGCTCCTTCTAAAAGTTTACTTGAGATTAATTCATTAAATCTGCTTACAATAACAGCAAATTTTTTATTTTTGGCATTTAAAAATCCAGTTATAACATTTCCCATTTTGTATCCAAATTAAATTAAATATTAATTATGATGTATAAACAAGTGACCTAATTTAGTTTTTTTAGTTTTTAAATATTTTTCATTGTATTCATTAGGTAGTATTTCAATTGGTACTCGTTCAACAATTTCTAATCCATGACCTTCTAGACCAATTATTTTTTTTGGATTATTTGTCATTAATTTTATTTTTGTAATTCCCAAATCTTTTAAAACTTGTGCCCCAATACCGTAGTCTCTTAAATCGGCTTTGAAACCTAAAGCCTCATTTGCTTCAACAGTATCTTTCCCTTTTTCTTGAAGTTCATAAGCAAGTAATTTATTAACTAAACCAATGCCTCTTCCTTCTTGCCTCATATATAGAATTACTCCCCTGCCTTCATTTTCTATCATTTCCATAGCTTTATCAAGTTGTTTACCGCAGTCACATTTTTTTGACCTCAAAACATCGCCAGTAAAACATTCAGAATGAACACGCGTTAAAACCGGTTCATCAGAAAATAAATTACCTTTTACTAATGCAATAGAATAGTCATTTGCATCCATAATATTTTCGTAAAGGTAAAGTATAAAATTCCCATATTCAGAAGGTAAAGTAAGTTTAGCTTTACATTTTACAAGTTTTTCTTTTTTTCTTCTATAAGCAATCAAATCTGCTATAGTAATTAACTTAAGATTATGTTTATCTGCAAAATATTTTAGCTGAGGAGTTCGCATCATTGTCCCGTCTTCATTTAAAATTTCACATAGAATTCCAACAGGGGTTAAGCCAGCTAATTTCATTAAATCTACTACAGCTTCTGTGTGTCCTGCTCTTCTTAGTACACCTTCCTTTTTAGCTACAAGAGGAGATATATGACCAGGTTTATAAAAATCACTTTCTAAAATATTAGTATCAGCAATTGCTTTTATCGTTTTTGTTCTGTCATAAACTGAAATACCTGTAGTTGTTCCATATTTATAATCAAGTGTAACAGTAAAAGGGGTTTGATGAAGTGATGTGTTTTGTTCTACCATAGGTTCAAGATTTAATTCAGAAGCTCTTTCTACAGTTATAGGTGTACACAACATACCTCTTGCTTCTTTAAGAATAAAATTTATATCGTTTGGAGTTGCAAGTTGTGCAGACATAATTAAATCACCTTCATTCTCCCGTTCTTGATCATCTACTACAATTACTAATTTCCCCAATTTTATATCTTCAATTGCTTCATCTATTGTATTAAATTTTATATTAGTTTCGATATTTTCAATATAATCCATTTTATTTTATCTTTTTTATTATAAATGATTAAAAATTATTTAGCTCTATCATCTTTTATATTGAGAATTAAATTTTCAATATATTTTGCTATTAAATCGGTTTCAATATTTACTTTTGCCCCTATTTTTCTTGTACTTAAATTTGTGTTTTTCCAAGTATGGGGTATAATAGAAATTGCAATTTTATTATGAACAATTTTTGCAATTGTTAAACTTATTCCGTCAATAGTAATCGAGCCTTCATCAATTATATATTTTATTAAATTAATTGGTATTTCGACCTCTAGTAAATAATTTTCACCTAACTTTTGTACCTTTATAATTTTTCCGACTCCATTTACATGTCCCTGTACTAAATGACCGCCTAATCTATCAGTAATTTTAATTGCCCTTTCCAAATTAACCAGTTGATTTATTCTTATTTCTTTTAAAGTTGTCTTTTTTAATGTTTCACCTACTGCTTCAACATTAAAATTTTTATTATTAATACTGATTACTGTTAAGCAAACTCCATTTACAGCAATAGAATTATTGATTTTAAGATCTTCCAAAACTTTTGATGCAGAAATTATTATCTTAAATCCCCCACTGATAGAATCTATTTTTTTAATATTACCTATTTCTTCGATTATACCTGTAAACATAGTTTTAAATTTATAAAAAAAGTTGCACTTATTTATGGTAAATATTAGTCTGCATTACTACATATAATTTTTTTATCATTCCCCAACATTTTTTCCTCAATAATTTTAATGTTTAAGCTCTTTTTGTTGATATTAAGTGGTAAACCATCTCCAAAAATAGTTGGTGATTCCAGAAATATTATCTCGTCAAATAAATTTTCTTTAATAAACATCTTAAATATTATTCCACCTCCTTCAATTAGTAAGGAGTTTATTTTTTCATTTGCCAAAATTTTTAAGATATCTAATAGTTTCAAACTGCCTGTGTCATCGGATTCAAGTTCATAAACTTTGATTCCATTTGATCTAAGTTGTGAAATTTTTTTAATATCTGAATTAGATTTGGTAAATAATATAGTCAACTCTTTATTAGAATCATTAAAAACAAAAGAATTTAAAGGAGAAGATAAGTTTCCATCAATTATAATTTTTTTGGGATTTCTTCCTTTTACTAACCGTACTGTTAATTTTGGATTATCTATTTTTATTGTATTAGCGCCGACTAAAACAGCATCATGAATTGAACGGAGATAATGAACAAATTTATTAGATTTATATCCAGTTATATTAGTTTTCTGTCCTTTTTTAGAGCTTATTTTTAAGTCTAATGAATGAGCAATTTTAATAGTAATAAATGGTAGTCCTGTTTTAATAAATTTAAAATAAAATTTATTTAGTTCATAACCCTCAGTTTCGCATTCTCCTAATTTAACTTCAATTCTAGAATCCCTTAGTTGTTTTATACCTTTACCTGCAACAAATTTATTTGGATCAATATTACTTATAATAACTTTTTTAATACCGGAATCAATTATTTTTGGTACACAGGGAGGTGTATTTTTATTTGTATGACAACATGGTTCAAGATTACAATATAGAGTGGAACCTTTTAAATACTCAAAAGAAACTTGTTCTATAGCCTTGGCTTCTGCATGTAAATAACCATAATTAGAGTGATATGCTTTTGAAATTATTTTATTATTATTTACAATTACCGCTCCTACTAATGGATTTGGACTTACATTCCCTGCACCTAATTTAGCTATCTTTATACATTGTTTCATATATTTTTGATCAGTAATAGACATTAAAACATCACATAAATATTTTATAATAAAGTTTTTTAAAAAAATTCATAATTTCATAAATAATATCAGAAAATAATTATTCATTTATAAATTAATTCTATAATTGCTATTACTAAATTTAGAATTCCGCACTTTCTGTAGTAAAAAATATTAAATATTATACTTGACAAAAAAAGTTTTGGTGATTATATTAGCACTCGTATTAAATGAGTGCTAACAACAATTCACAAAAAATATCTAATTAAAAGGAGATAAAATATGAGCAAAATTAACCTAAAGCCGTTGGCCGACAGAGTTATTGTAAAGCCAAAAGAGGCAGACGAAGTAACAAAAGGCGGAATCATTCTCCCTGATACAGCAAAAGAAAAACCCGTAGAAGGTACTATTGTTGCAGCAGGCCCGGGGAAAACCGGTGACGATGGCAAAGTAGTAAAAATGGAAGTGAAAGTTGGTGATGTTGTTCTTTACGGAAAATATAGTGGTTCTGAAGTTTTAGTAGACGGAACAGAGTATTTAATTATGCGCGAGAGCGATATCTTCGCAATCGTTGGATAACCAGTAAACTGGATTTTAAAACAAATTTGAAAATAAAAATCGGAGAAATAAATTATGGCAAAATTAATTGAATATGACAGCGAAGCTCGGACTAAGCTGAAAAGAGGCGTGGATAAATTAGCTAACGCCGTTAAAGTTACTTTAGGGCCTAAAGGCCGTAATGTAATTCTTGAAAAGAAATTTGGCGCACCAACTGTTACTAAAGACGGTGTATCAGTAGCAAAAGAAATCGAACTTGAAGACGCTGTAGAAAATATGGGTGCACAGATGGTTCGAGAAGTTGCTTCCAAAACCAGTGATGTTGCCGGTGACGGAACAACTACTGCTACCGTTTTAGCACAGGCTATCTATAGAGAAGGATTGAAAAATGTAACTGCAGGCGCCAACCCGATGGATCTAAAAAGAGGAATTGACATTGCAGTTGAAAAAGTAGTTGCTTATTTAAAATCAATCAGCCGTGATGTTGAAGGAAGAAATGAAATTGCTCAGGTCGGCGCTATTTCTGCCAACAACGATAAAGCTATTGGTGATCTTATAGCTGACGCAATGGACAAAGTTGGTAAAGACGGCGTTATTACAGTTGAAGAAGCTAAAGGTACAGAAACAGGACTGGATGTTGTTGAAGGTATGCAGTTCGACCGCGGTTACCTCTCCCCTTACTTCGTAACCAACACAGAATCAATGGAAGCTGAATTAGAAAATCCATATATCTTAATTCACGATAAAAAAATTGCAGCAATGAAGGATCTGCTTCCTATACTTGAAAAAGTTGCACAGGCAGGTAAATCTTTATTAATAATTGCTGAAGACCTTGAAGGCGAAGCGTTGGCAACATTAGTAGTTAACAAGATAAGAGGAACGCTAAAAATCGCTGCTGTAAAAGCTCCCGGATTCGGCGACAGAAGAAAAGCAATGTTAGAAGATATCGCTGTTTTAACCGGTGGAACTGTTATCTCAGAAGAAAGGGGATTTAAATTAGAGAACGCAACTGTTTCTTACCTTGGTACAGCTAAAAAAGTTACTATCGACAAAGACAACACTACTTTAGTTGAAGGCGCAGGAAAATCAGAAGATATCAAGAAAAGAATAAATGAAATAAAAGCTCAGATTGAAAAAACTACTTCTGACTATGACAAAGAAAAATTACAGGAAAGGCTTGCTAAACTTTCAGGAGGCGTTGCCGTTCTAAAAATCGGCGCTTCAACCGAAATTGAAATGAAAGAAAAGAAAGCAAGAGTTGAAGATGCTCTTCACGCAACACGAGCAGCAGTTGAAGAAGGTATCGTAGCAGGCGGCGGTGTTGCATTTGTTAGAGCAATCACCCAGCTTGAAAAATTGAAAGGGGATAATCTTGACCAGACAACCGGTATCAAGATTATTATGAAAGCTCTTGAAGAACCGTTGAGACAAATCGTTAACAATGCAGGCCTTGAAGGTTCGGTTGTTCTTTCAAAAGTTAAAGAAGGAAAAGATGACTTCGGTTTCAATGCTTTCAGCGAAACTTATGAAAACCTGATAAAATCAGGTGTTATCGATCCTACTAAAGTTGCAAGAACAGCTCTTGAAAACGCTGCATCTGTTTCTGCACTTCTAATTACAACCGAAGCAGTTGTGTTTGAAAAGAAAGAAAAAGAAAGCAGTATGCCTTCTATGCCAGGTGGTATGGGCGGCGGAATGGGTGATATGGGCGGAATGTATTAGTAGTTCGTTCTACAATTTAAATTATTTCAAACCCATTCGTCAAAAGATGAATGGGTTTTTTATTTTCAAAAATTAATTTCTCATTTTAATATAAAATCGTATATTAAAATCTTACTATTATAATAATTAATAAAAATTTGGTATATAAAAGATGAAGGTAAAAAACTATTCAATTCTATCTTTAATTAATACAATAATTATTCTAATTGTCTTATTTACTTTTGAAATTATTAATGCACAAACAATTCCGGCAAATGTGTATTCAGATTTAAGGTGGCGGCAAGTAGGACCATACCGAGGTGGTTGGGGAACAGTTGCAGAAGGAATTCCTGATGATCCCAATACTTATTATTTTGGTGGAGCCGGTGGAGGTGTATGGAAAACAATTGATGCCGGAAGAACTTGGCAGCCACTTATGCAGCAAGAAAATTCAGCAGCTATTGGTGCACTTGCAATTGCTCCGTCAAATCAAAAAGTTATTTATGTAGGAACCGGACAAGTTACTTATCGTTACGATAATCTTGGTGGGGACGGTGTTTATAAAACAATTGATGGCGGCATTACTTGGAAAAATATTGGACTAAACGATTCCCGTCATATTGGTGCCATAATTGTAAACCAAAAAGATGAAAATAATGTTTTAGTTGCTGCCTTAGGTCATGTATTCGGACCAAATAAAGAGCGTGGATTATTCTTAACAAAAGATGGCGGAAAAAATTGGAAACAAGTTTTATTTGTAAATAAAAATACCGGTGCAATTGATTTAGCAAGCGACCCATCAAATCCTTCAATTATTTATGCAGCTTTTTGGAAATTAAGAATGCATCCTTGGCTTGATTATTATCTCCCACAAAGAAGTGCTGACGGAAGCGGAATATATAAAAGTTCTGACGGGGGGGAAACTTGGATAAAATTAGAAAGTAAAAATCTGCCAACTGGAAACCTTGGCAGAATTGGTCTTGCTGTTGCACAGGGAAATAATGGTCAGATCATTTATGCTACAATTGATGCAGAAAATGATAAACAAGGACTTTACAGATCAAATGACGGAGGAATAAACTGGACACATGTAAATGATGATGGTGTTCTTTCCGCAAATTACTTTAGCAAGCTGACTGTTGATCCACAAAATTTTGAAATAGTTTATTTTACTGGTCAGTCAATTAGAAAATCAATTGATGGTGGAAAAACATATTCTATATTTAAAGGTTCACCTGGCGGAGATGATTATCATCACATTTGGATAAATCCAAAAGATTCAAAATATATTATTACCGGTTCTGATCAAGGGACGGTTATTACAGTTAACGGAGGAAAAAGTTGGTCAAGCTGGTATAATCAACCTACAGGACAGTTTTATCATATTACAACTGATGACCAATTTCCATATAGAATTTACAGCGGACAACAAGATAACGGAACTGTTTCTATCTTAAGCAGAGGTCCTTATGGAGTAATTGAAGAAAGAGATTGGCATCCGGTTGGTGGAGATGAAAGAGATTACCAAGTACCAAAACCAGGTAATCCAAATATTGTTTTTGGTACCGGTCTTGGCGGACATATAAATCGCTTTAATAATTTAACCAGACAATCAGCTGAAATTTCTCCTTGGCCGGTTTCAAGTTACGGTGCACTTCAAACTACAGTTAAATACAGATACACTTGGATTACACCTTTAGCTTTTTCACCAATAGGAAAACACACTATGTATTTTGGTGCACAAGTATTATTTAAATCAAATGATGATGGTGATTACTGGGAAATAATAAGTCCGGATTTAAGCGGAAAGAAAAATGATGCAAAAGATTGCAATCAAGAATTACAAAATGCTTTTGATTGTGGATATGGTGTAATCTACACTATTGCTCCTTCACCTGTTAAAGAAGATATGATCTGGATCGGTACAGATGACGGATTAATTCATTTAACAGAAGATGGTGGAAACAATTGGAAAAATATAACACCACCTCAAATTCCAATTTGGGGAAGAGTTGATGCCATTTCTCCTTCTGTTTTTTCTAAAGATGCAGCTTATGTTGCAGTTAATACTCACAGGCTTGATCAATTAAATCCTATTATATTAAAAACCAAAGATGCAGGAAAAACTTGGAAATTAATAATAAACGGATTACCTGAAAATGAATATATCAATTCAGTTCGTAGTGATAATGTTAAAGAAGGCTTATTGTTTGCTTCAACAAATAAGAGTGTTTATGTTTCCTTCAATGACGGTGAAAACTGGCAACCATTGACTTTAAATTTATCAACATCACAAATTAGAGATTTACATATTCATAATGTTGATTTAATTGCCGGAACACAAGGAAGAGGGATTTGGATTTTAGATGATATAAGTCATTTAAGACAGATCAATTCAAAAATTTTATCAAATAAAGTTTATTTATTTTCACCTGCTGATACTTACAGATTAAGAGGTAATGAAAACCGAGATACTCCTCCGCCACCTGAAACTCCACTCGGAGAAAATCCTCCCAAAGGAGCAATAATAGATTATTGGATAAAAGATGAAATTAAAACTCCAATTAAGCTTTCAATTTATGACTCAAATAACAATTTAGTTAGAAATTTTTCCAGTGAAGACACACCTGAAAAATTAAATCCATATCGTTACTTTGATGAAAGATGGGTTAGTGAACATAAAGAACTTTACAGAAGTTCAGGAATGCATAGGTTTATTTGGGATCTAAGATACGAAAGACCTAAATCACTCAATTACGGTTTTACAATTGCTGCAGTTTGGGATCAGGGAACTCCGATTATACCGGAAGGCTCTCTTATTTTACCTGGGAAATATAAAGTAGTTTTATCAGCTGATGGCAAAGATTATATACAATATTTAAATGTAAAACTTGACCCAAGAATTAATGTGCCTATGAAGGATTTATATGAACAACTTCAATTGTCAAATAAAATAATTGCTGTAATGGAAGCAATTGTTTCTAATGTTAACGAGATTGAAAATTATATTAATGAAAATAAAGACAACAAAAACATAGTTGAGATTAAAAAATTAAAAAATGATATGACAAGTGTCTCAAATGTTTTATCCGGTTTAACAAGCAAGGTGCAAAGTGCCGATAATGCCCCTTCACAAGGACAAAAAGATTTGTTCGCAGATTATAAAGAACAATATCATAAATTATTAACGAATTGGTATAAAATTCAGAATAAACTTCCGCCGAAGATGTAAATAATAATTTAATTTATTAGAAGAATTGTTTATTTATTTTCTGAAAAGTTAACTGTCAGCAACCATTGTTAGCGATAGATTTTCAATTTCTAATTTTAGATTATGTAAAGAATTCTTACATAATTCAAGATCCTTAAAAATAATTAATTTAGTATCTTCAAATTTATCTTTTAATTGATTAAATAGATTATCATAATAAATTATACCATCTTTAAGATTATCAGCAAAATTTAACAAATATTTTTCATGTTTTTCATTCATACTTACTTTTAACTCATCTACTTTATTTTTAAGAAAATCAATATAAATTTTCAATTCTTTAATAAACATATTGGGGCGATCAGTTCTAGTTATAACATTTGTTCTGCCATAAATATGATCTACAATTTCTTTTAAACTCATTATTTTTGAGAAATAAGCCATATTAGGCCCTGGACAAATAGAAACGCCATCACCTTCAACCTTTGTATTTAATTTATTTGTCAGTAAAATCGAGGTTCCCAAGCCAACACAAAGGCAGGATTTCTCTACTATTTTATCATATTTTTCTTGATAATCATAAGGTAGTAATCCTTCGCTATCTAATTCTTTTAATTTTAAATTTTGGTATTGTCTTGAAGCAGAACAGATAGGTCTTTCAGTAAATTCTTTATTTGATACAAGATATTTTTTTGGGCAGGAACTGCCAGGTCTTCCTTTTTCTATTAAATCTAATTTCTCAGCATCTTTTGAATTACCTTTAAGACTATTAAATGGAACACCTAAAGGAGAAATATTGCTTAAATATAAATCTTTTTCTTTAGCTTGTATTAATCTTTCTCTTGTTTCGTCATCAACATTTGTTACTTCCGGAACTAATAGAAAAGGAGTTCCCCATCCTACCGAATCAATTTGATAATGATCTAATAAGAATTGATGTTCTTCAGCTGTACCTACACCGCCTTGTGCAGTAATTTTTATGGGTAATTCACTTAAAGGAATAGAGCGTTTTTTTTCTGTTAGTGAATTTATAAGTACAGAATGTAATGAATGAATTAATTCTTTCCTTCTGTCTTTAAATTCTGCTAATATTGGTCCCATTAAATAACCATCAGTTGCAAAAGCGTGTCCACCGCAATTAAGACCGGATTCAATTCTATATTCAGAAACCCACAAACCTTTTTTAGCTAAAAAATTTCCTTGAATAAATGCTGATCTGTAATCACTTACTTTTAAAATAATTTTCTTCTTTATTTCCCCTTTTTCGTTAGGATAGAAATCTTCAAATTGTGCTATGTAACCGTAAAGTTTGGGATTGATTCCTGCAGAAAAAACTATGGATGAATTCAATCCACTATTAGCATAACCCCTTAGAGCAGCATGTGCATCATTATATTCTACAGATAATTTTTCTTCTTTTTTATAATTTTCTTTATCAAGTTTAGTCATTATGTTTACATCAATACTTCCCATTGATAAATTTTCTTTAATCCAATTATCTATTTCTATTTTATTTAAATATTTAGATGTTAATTTTTTAAATTCATTTTTTATGGTTGAACTATCGGGTAATAAATTGAAGAATTCTTTTACCTTGTT
Source organism: Ignavibacteriales bacterium CG_4_9_14_3_um_filter_30_11 (assembly GCA_002790365.1). Taxonomy (GTDB): domain Bacteria; phylum Bacteroidota; class Ignavibacteria; order Ignavibacteriales; family Ignavibacteriaceae. The sequence goes on along the minus strand of PFVA01000194.1, from coordinate 8,686 downwards.
ACCTTTTTCATGAACTGACTTTTTTAATTCTTCAAATTTCTGTTCAGCTAAATTGTTTATCAGATTTAGATAGGAGGTTATTCTTTTTGCTCTGAAGTCTTCTTCTTTTTCACTTATTTCAATATATGGTAATTTATTTTTGCCACAATACATTTTTCTCAATTTTTCAATAAGAATATCATCCACTAAGGAAATCACAGAATTTATTCCGAATTGTGAAACTTTTAATGGTGTGTCAATTGAAAAACCGATCCCCATTACAGGTATGTGAAATGAATGTAATTTTTTCATATAATGATTAATCTTAATTTAACTATTAATTACTAATTAATCAAAACATATAGGCTATATGGATAAAATAAGAAAAATTTATCTGGTTTTTCTTTTTTTATTAAAACTTCTTTCTGATCTTCTTCCGTGCTTGAAACTATGTCCTCTTTTTCTGTCTCTATCAGGTCTTTTTCTATCTCCATCAGATCTAAAATTATCTCTTCTTCTACCTGAAGATTCTTTTTGGGAAGCAATTTCAAGTATTATTTTTCTCTTTTTATATTCTTTGTCTTTAAAAGAATCCAATAAAACTTTTGTATATTCTTTATCAACTTCAAAGAAAGAAAAATTCTTTAAGATTTCAATATCACCTACTGGTATATCTTTAGTTTTAGTAAAGTCATTTATCAAACCAATTAAATTAGTTGGTTGCAGTTCATCTGTTTTTCCAAGATTAATAAAAAATCTTGCATAATTTGATGAAGTAAAACTTGCTTTATTACTGTCTTTACTATCAAACGGAATATTTAAATCAGGCGCATTCTTATAATAATCTAAAAATCTATTAAATTCTACAGAAACGAATTTTTTAATTAATTCTTCCCTATCAAGCCATTCTAATTTTTTAAATATTTCAGATAGAAAAGAATCAATTTTAGTATCATCAACAGTTACTTTTTCCATTCTGTCAATAAGATGGAAAAGTTGTTTTTTACAAATATCTCTACCTAATGGTACAGGCAAATAAGAGAATTTCTTATCAATCTGTTTTTCAATTTGTTTGATCTTAAACTTTTCTTTTAAATTAGCAATTACTATTGATTCTCCATTTTTACCGGCTCTTGCTGTTCTACCGCTTCTGTGGGTATAAATTTCTGTTTCATCAGGAAGATTAAAATTTATAATGTGAGTTAAATTATCGACATCTAATCCTCTTGCAGCAACATCAGTTGCAACTAAAAGACTAATGCTTTTCATTCTAAATTTTTTCATTACAGCATCGCGCTGCATTTGTGAAAGATCTCCGTGAAGTGAATCAGCGTTGTAACCCTCTTTTAAAAGTTTTTCAGCAACATCTTGTGTTTCTCTTCTTGTTCTGCAAAAAACTATTCCATAAATATCAGGATGAAAATCAACAACTCTTTTTAAAGCAAGAAATCTTTCTTTTGCATTGACCATATAACAAATGTGTTCAACATTATCAGCGCCGGCATTTTGCTTTCCAATAGAAATTTCTAAAGGGTCTTTCATGTATTTGCTTGCTATTACTCTTACTTCTTTAGGCATAGTAGCAGAAAATAATAGTGTGTTTTTATCTCTTGGTGTTTCTTTTAGAATAGTTTCAATGTCTTGTCTGAATCCCATATTTAACATTTCATCGGCTTCATCAAGCACAACTGTATTTACTTTAGATATATCTACTTTCCTACGATTGATTAAATCAATTAGTCTACCTGGTGTAGCTGTAATAATATGAGCACCTTTTTTAAGAAGTATGATTTGTCTATCAATACTTGTTCCGCCAAAGACAGGAGTAATTCTAACATCTTCTTTATATTTTGCATAAGATATTAAATCATCTGCAATTTGTATGCATAGCTCTCTGGTTGGTGCAAGTATAAGAAATTGTGTTCTTTTTATAGAAGTATTTGTTTTTTGAATTAATGGTAATCCAAAAGCAGCGGTTTTACCTGTTCCGGTTTGCGCAAGTCCAATAATATCTCTATTATCATTACCAATTATTTGCGGAATAACTTTTTCCTGAACCGGCATTGGTTTCTTAAAACCTAATTCATCAATAGCTTTTAAAATTTTTTCTTCTATACCTAGTTCATCAAACCTGGTCATTAAATTCCTAAATTAAATTCAATAAATTAATGTGTAAAAATAGGTAAGTATTTGTTAGGAAGTTCGATTATTTTAACAAACTAAGTAATTGAACTGGTTATATTTAGCTACTTAAAACTTTAAAATGTCAAATTAAAGTGTAGCCATTTCATCATTATCAAAATTTCTACGACAGTAAGTCATATATTCAACCTTTCTTTCAAGAGCATCAATGACTGCATGAGAGAAATTTACTTTTTCAAATTTTTGTGCACTTCCAAGGCCACCAGGACTAAATACATTTATTTCCATTAACTTACTTCCAACAATATCAAGGGCTACAAGAAACATTCCGTCCTGTATTAATTTTGATCTAACTATTTCAGCTAAAGCTAAATGTTCATCTTTAATAATTGCTTGAGCTAATTTACCTCCGGCATGTATATTACTTCTCATATTATCACCAGATCTTTTTCTACAAAAAGCTGCATATTTACCTTTATATTTTAGAGATTCTCCATTCATCATAAATAAACGAATATCTCCTTCTTCTGCTGCTGGTAAATATTCCCGAGCAATTATATAACCATCTTTTAAAAGTGATTCAACAATTTGATTAAGGTTTGAGCTGTCTTCGGGGCGAACTAGAAAAACACCCGGACCACCCGAACCTTGAAGAGGTTTAAGTACTATTTTCCCACCCATATCTTTTTGAAATTGTTTAATCTCTTGTAAGTCACCAGTAATTAATGTATGTGGTCTTACTTCTTCAGGAAATAATTGGAAATAAGTTTATTAATTGCTTTGGCTAAACCATTCGGATCGTTCAATACTATTACACCATGCCTCATAGCAATTCGACCAAAATTTATTCCAGCTGTAGCAGCCCATGATCTTGTTCCCGTTTCATTTGCAGGATCGCTTCGTAACATTAAAATATCTAAATCATCAACTGTTATTCTTTCTTGAACGGCTTTTTTACCTTGTAGTATATTAAGATATAGCACTCTAATATTATTCACTATTTGTGATTCTATTAGCTTCATTTTTAGCATATAAATTTTGAAAGTCGACTTTAGATAAATTAAGTTATTTCAAAAACTTAAAATTTTAGTGGGGATAATTAGAAATCATTATTCATTTCTTTCTTTGTAGAATTTAAAAATCAATGTTTTAATCTCTAAAAATAATATACATAAAATTATCTTCTAGAACTTTTAATGCAAGCAAAGAAGAAAAGTAGACACAATATTAAAAAGTCATTAATTTCTTATTGTATTATCATTAAATATATTGTATGTTTTTTATATTAAATTAGTTAAATTTAATAATCATTAACAGTATTTATAATATTAATTAAAGGAATTTAAATTGAATATTTATGTTGGGAACCTTTCAAAAACAGCCAGCGAAGAATCAGTCCGTAAGCTTTTTGAAGCACACGGAGAGGTAAAAGAAGTAAAATTGATTAAGGATCAATTTACAAACGAACTTAGAGGCTTCGGATTTATCACTATGTCTTCAAGTGATGATGGTAAAAAAGCAATCGAAGCTTTAAACGACACTGAATTAGATGGTCGTAAATTAGTTGTAAATGAAGCCAGACCACGAAAAGATCGTCCAGGAGGTGGTGGTGGTAGACCAGGTGGCGGAAGAGGTGGTTATGGTGGTGGAAAACAAGGCGGCGGATTTAAACCTCGAAACAGATAGAGTCACTTTAATAAATTTAATAAACCCTGTATTGAATAATCCAGGGTTTATTGTTTATCCGTTTCAAAAAGAATATTTTTATTTTATTTGTAATATCTTTTCTAAAGATACTTTATAAATTCTGCTCAGTCCGTTTTCATATTTTGTAATTTCTTTTAATAATTCATTATAACTGCTAAATGTAATTTTATCAAATTGACTTCTTCTGCTTGTAAAATACTTTGCCTTAGTTTTAAAATTTACAAAAGGACAATAATCAATTTGTTTTGAATTTACATCAATATTGTTTATCAGAACTAAACAAATAATATACAATCAGTTAAGTGAAATGTTTTGTGTAATTCCGCTTGTGGGTTTTAGGTCTTCACTAGTAATAATAGTTGCACCGGCTTTTTCCATTTCAGTAAAGGCATCTTCAAAGTCGCCTTTGTTTTGCCTTATGCCTTCTACAGCATCTTTAATTACATAAGTTGTAAATCCGTTCTTAATCGAATCTAAAACTGTTGATAAGACACAATATTCAGCTGTTAATCCACAGATATACAATTCGGATATATTATTATGTTTTAACAAATCTTTTAGGTTAATATTTGTTGCTTCAAATGCTGAATATCCATCGTCTATGTTTCTCGTTCCCTTATTTAAAATTACATCAAACTTATTTGAATTTAATTTTTTAGGAAATTCAGCACCCTTTGTTTTTTGTAAACAATGTTCAGGCCACTTATTAAAATGAACTGAAACCCTTGGATGCCAATCGCGTGAAGCAATTATAAAAGTAAAGTTATCAAGTACTTTATTTATAACAGGTATAACTTTGTTACCTTGAGGTGTAGATAAAGCACCGCCCGGACAAAAATCATTTTGTACATCTACAATTAAAAGTGCTTTATGTAAATGCCTAATCATCTTTTTAAATCTTTAATTAATTCAGTCTTTAAATTAAGTAATTTTTTACTAATCCCAACCTTATAAATATGCGGATTCTCAAACCTTTTATGCTCTTCCGGTAATAACACCAATCTTTCTTTAGCGTATTGACGAATTTCATAAACACTTTCTTTTTTCATTTTTTGTTTACCGCCCTCAAAAACTTTTGCTAAAAGTTCTTCTTTGTTTAACCCTTGAACATTAGCACATTTATTTATATCCACCGGGTGATAAATTTCATCAATTTCATTTTCCTCTTTCAGTAATATTCCATCAGCATAAAACTTGTTTTCCCCATTATAATATCTATATAACTTTTTTGTTCCAGGCAAAGTAATTTTTTCTATATTTTCAGAAAGTTTTAAAGTAGGCTTGTCATCTACTGCTGCAAGTTTATAAACACCATCTAAAGCAGCATCAGTTTGACCTGTAATTAAATTTGTACCAACTCCAAAGGCATCTATCGGTGCACCCTGATCAATCAAGCTTTTTATTAGATATTCATTAAGCTGATTTGAAGCTACAATTTTAACATACCTAAGATTAGCTTGATCTAATATTTTTCTTGCTTCTTTACTTAAATAGGCTAAATCACCACTGTCTAATCTTATTGCTCTAAGTCTTTCTCCTTTCACTTCCATTTCTTTTGCAACCTTTACTGCATTGGGTAATCCACTTTTTATTGTATTATAAGTATCAACTAGAAGCACACAATTATTTGAAAATACAGATGCAAATTTTCTAAATGCAGTAAGTTCATCCCCATAACTTTGAATCCAGGAGTGAGCAAGCGTACCGGAAGATAAAAGATCATATTTGTAGGCGCTATAAACATTAGAGGTACTGTCTAGACCCCCAATAATTGCTGCTCTACTTGCGTGAATTGCTGATAGGCCCTGTGCTCTTCTCAATCCAAATTCCATTACTAATTTATCACCGGCAGTAAGTCTAATCCTGGAAGCTTTAGTAGCAATCAATGATTGAAAATTTATCATGTTAAGCAGCAAACTTTCAATCAATTGTGTCTCAATAATATTTCCTTCAACTATAATTACAGGTTCGTTATTAAAAATAACTTCACCTTCCTTTACGGAATATATTTTTCCATTAAATTTAAAATCTTTTAAGTAGTCTAAAAAATCATCATTAAATCCCACTCTTTTAAGATGAGAAATTGAATCATCATTGAAATTGAATTCAGATAACATCTCCAGAAAATCTTGTAAGCCTGCAAAGATCACATAACCTGATTTAAAAGGATTTTTTCTAAAGAAATAATCGAAGCATGCTTTTGTTTCTTTTCTTCCATCAAGAAAATAACCCTGAGCCATTGTAAATTCGTAATGGTCGGTAAACAGACCGATATAATTAGTAAAGTTTTTCATCTTTTAGATTAAATAATAGATATTCTTCATTTTTAAAAAATTATTAATTTTATTATGTAAGATAAATAATTACTTTCTTTATTTAACCTGTATTTAATATTATATTTATGTTTTATAAGTTAATTTTCAATTAAATTTCGATAAAATTTATCTTATATGGATACTATCTCAGAAGATCACAATATTATTCTTCAAGAAGCATACGAACATTTGCGACAGGGCAGATATCGTATGGCACTCACATCAGCAAAAAAAGTACATGAAGAAAATCTAGATGATTTTAATTCTGCATCTTGTCTAGCTTGGGCATACCTGGAAAACGGTGAACCGGCAGAAGCTCTTGAAATGGCAAATTACTCAGTTGAAATTGGTGGTGAAGATGTTAATGCCAGACTTTACCGTGGTTATTTACTAATGAGAATGAGTATTTTTGAAGGTTCATTAGCTGACCTGGATTGGGCTATTTCAAAAAAACCAAATTTACTTTCATGGGCACATTTAAACAAAGCCAGAGCTTTGGCAGGATTAGGCAGATATTTTGAAGGTCTTGAAGAAATTGAAAAAGCTATTAAAATTGATGATAAAGGTAACGATCAATTATTACTAATTAAAAAGTGGTTACAGGTAACACTTGGATATGGAGATGGTTTTTTAAAAAATATTTTTAACAAAAAAAGAGCATATCTAAAAGAAGGTCTTCTATCACTTAAACAAAAAGAATATTGGTTCTCATTGTGGTGTGCAAAAAAAATATTAGATACCCCTTCGTTAAAAGGTGAATTTACAGAAGCATATATTATGGAACTTGAATCTCTTTTTGGATTATTTCAATTTAGACAAGCTCGTACTATTGCTGAAGAAATAAAACCAAATCTTGAAGGAGATAAATATTTTGACAGCATCTATCAGAGAATTTTAAAGGCATATCCTCATAATGATATAGACACTACTCCTGCAATTACAATTCAGCAAGAAAAATACAGAACTGATTTTGAAAATAATGACAACAGACTTTATAAAATATTATCTGCTAAAACATATAACTTAACTGAAAATTTAAGAACAGATAAAAGAACTTATTTATTAGAATTTAATGAAGACACTACTAAATATGTAGGGGTAGAAGTTGTAATCGAAAGCCCCTTTTATACAAATAAGAAAGTTGAACTAGATGGTATGGCATTATGGAAATTGAACGGAGTAGAAGTTGGAACCCACCAGTTTTTATTAACACTAGAAAAAGAATGGAAAATTGTAGAGTTTGTGCAAAGCTGGGGAACCGAAACTGCCGGTTTTTGGTGCAGAGGTCAGGGTAGTGTAGAAATATTTTTAGATAATCAAAAAGTATGTACAAGGTGGTTTGGTATTGGCAACTCTGACATAGTTAATTTTGAAGATATAAAATATCAAGAAGAAGATTCAAAAAAATTACAATTACTAACAACGCAATTGCCTGAAGAATTAAGTGCAGTAGAACAGAAATCTATTAAAAATGAAGAACTACCTGAGCTACTTGCTAATTTAGATAATTATGTTGGACTTGAAAGTGTAAAACAATCTATGAAAGATTTTGTCTCTTACCTTGAATTTATTCGTGATAGAGAAAAATCCGGATTAAGAACTGATGAAGACATTTCTGTAAACTCAATATTCCTTGGAAATCCCGGTACCGGAAAAACTACCATCGCAAGACTTATGGGTAAAATATTCAAGGCAATGGGCTTACTTAAAAATGGACATGTAATTGAAGTAGATAGAACAAGTCTAGTAGGACAGTACATTGGTGCAACTGCACAAATGACAGAAAAGGTAATTAACGAAGCTATTGGCGGTTTACTATTTATTGATGAAGCTTACACATTAATTAAACCTGATAATCCTCAAGATTTTGGACAAGAGGCTATTGATATTCTTTTAAAAAGAATGGAAGATAAAAAAGGGGAGTTTGTTGTAATTGCAGCCGGTTATCCTGACAAAATGAATTCATTTATTAATTCAAATCCTGGTTTAAAATCCAGATTTACTCATGTTTTTAATTTTGAAGATTATACCCCTGATGAGCTTCAAACCATGTTTAAACAAATAGCTGAAAAAGAAGATTATAAAATTGAAAAAACTGCTGAAAGCATTCTAAAAAAAGAATTAACAAAACTTTACAGAAACAGAGATGAATCATTTGGTAATGCAAGATTAGTAAGACAAATATTTAATGAATCTAAAATAAAATTGAGTAAAAGATATTTGAACATCCCAACTGATAAAAGAACTAAAGAAGTAATGTCAACAATATGTTCAGCAGATATTGAAGCTTCTTTGAAAAATAATATTAAAGGATTTGTAAATATTGGTATTGATGATGAAAATCTTAAAAAAGCTTTAAATAAACTAAATAGCCTTTGTGGACTTGAGACTGTAAAACAAGAAATTAATGAGCTTGTAAAACTTGCCAGACTTTATACTGAAAGAGGTGATAATTTACAAGAATTGTTTAACTCTCATTTTGTTTTTTTAGGTAGCCCTGGCACAGGTAAAACTACAGTTGCAAGAATATTCAGTGAGATATA
>PFVA01000218.1 GCA_002790365.1 Ignavibacteriales bacterium CG_4_9_14_3_um_filter_30_11 | reverse complement strand
GTATTTCAATGATTACAAACCTAAAATCTATTTGTTTGAAGGACAAGTTGGAGGTAAGTATTCTACAAGAAGCGTTCAGCAAATTTTTAATATCACTGTAAGACGTATCTGTATAAAGAAAAAAGTTACTGTTCATTCTTTACGTCACAGCTTCGCTTCACATCTGCTTAAGCAGGGAACGGATATTTCATTTATTCAAAAAATTCTTGGTCATAAAGATATTAAAACAACATTGCTGTACACACAGATCAGCAAATCTCAGTTAGCTAAAATTAATAACCCGTTTGATACTATTTAAAAATTTATAATTAACCCCTGGCAATTTGTAAGAAAAACATATTACTCAAATAACGAATTCCGAGATTTTTATATAACTAAGTATATGATCTTTATTTACTTACAAATTGTCTGCCCAGAGGGCAGATTTTCCAATGGAAAATCTGTGATAAATAAGAACATCTCCTATCCGTCAGCAAATTAATAAACCACTGGGGTTTGATTCTACATCTTATCAATTATTTTATTAAAGATTGCGCTTGGACGAATAACAGCGGAAGTTTTTTTATCATCCAGCATAAAATATCCGCCTATCTCAACCGGTTTTTTTTGAACAGAAATTAAATCATTTAAAATCTTTTTCTTCATTTTGAATTGCAACAACAATTACATTTAACTCTGTCTGCACCTGCTTTTATAAGTTTTGGTTTAGAACTGTAATCTTATTACTCTTGCAACAACGGGATTTATTCTGCTTATGTTCTTCTGCTGGCAGTCAAGGTTATATTTTAACAAAAAGTAAAATTACCTAAGAAAAATCCCCTCTAACAAGAGGGGATTTTTTTGTATTTTTTTGTTGCTTTTCTTTTCCATGTTTCTTATTCTGAAAATGATATGAGTAGAAAAAAAATCTTTTACAACCCAAATTTAAAAGAACTCGCCAGAGAACTACGAAAAAATAGCACTCTATCAGAAGTACTTCTGTGGAATGAGCTAAAGAAAAAAAAAGTTAAACGGGTATGATTTTCACAGACAAAAACCTATCGATAATTATATAGTTGATTTTTTCTGTAATGAATTAATGCTTGCGATTGAAATAGACGGAACAAGTCACATAACTAAATATGAAAAAGATTTAATAAGACAAAAAAAATTAGAAAATCTCGGTGTTCACTTTTTAAGATTTGATGATCTAATAGTTAAAAGGGATATCACAATTGTGCTGAAAGAAATCGAAAAATGGATTGATGATTTTGAAAATGGTAAATTAAATCATAAAAAAAAAACAGAACCTAAAAAATGAACACTAAGATGCTCTAAAAAAGATTTATTATATTTGCTTCTAACA
>PFVA01000250.1 GCA_002790365.1 Ignavibacteriales bacterium CG_4_9_14_3_um_filter_30_11 | reverse complement strand
CTCTTTCATTTTTACCGTTGCCCATCTCTCGTTTTACTTCTTTCGTCTCATTCAGTAAAAACCACATATAAATTGATTCATATTTTTTATAAATTAACACTTCAACTAAACTAAATTATATGGAATAAATAATGACCGATGTAACTAAATCTGGTATACTAAATTCAATTAAAAAGATTGAAGACAAAAATTTAAATAAAGATCTTTTAACACTTAATTCTATAAAAGAACTAAAAACTGAAGACAATGTTTTATCAATTTCTATATCAATTCCTCAGCCTATTTCAGAAATTAATGATGAATTACAATCAAAATTTAAAGATGCTCTGCAAAAAGATTTTCCACATTTAGAAAATATTGATCTGCACATTCAAGGTACAGCTTCAACACATCAACAAGAAAAAAAATCTATACTTTCCGGAGTTAAAAACACAATTGCAGTTGCAAGCGGTAAAGGCGGAGTAGGTAAAAGTACTATTGCAGTAAATCTAGCGGTTGCACTTGCAAAGGACGGAGCAAAAGTAGGGCTGATAGATGCAGATATTTACGGACCAAGTGTTCCTTTAATGTTAGGCATTACTGAAAAACCAAAAGTCTATAAAACAGAAAAATCAATGAAAATTATTCCGCTTGAAAATTACGGAGTAAAAGTTATTTCAATAGGCTTGCTTGTAGATGACAGTGCTCCTGTTATCTGGCGCGGACCAATGGCAAGCGGAGCTGTAAAACAATTTATGACAGATGTAGAATGGGGAGAATTGGACTATCTTATTTTTGATATGCCGCCCGGAACAGGTGACATTCAGCTTACTCTTGTTCAAACTATTCCTCTTTCCGGAGCAGTTATTGTTACAACACCTCAAGAGGTATCTTTAATAGATGCAAGAAAAGCATTAAAAATGTTTGAAAGAGTGAATGTTCCGGTTTTGGGTATTGTTGAAAATATGAGCTACTTTATAACACCTGATACACAAAAAAAATATGATATATTCGGAACCGGTGGCGGTTCAAAATTATCAGAAAAATTTAATATCCCATTTTTAGGAGGTATGCCGATAGATCCTCAAATAAGAATAGGAGGAGATGAAGGTAAACCTATTGTTTATGACAAAGAAAATAAAACTCAAGCAAAAGTTATGTTGGAAATATCCAGAAAATTAATTGAAGAAGTTGAGAAGAATAGTCTGAATAATAATAACGATATAGAAATTGTTTTAAATAATTAGCAGATTTTTGTAATATAATAATTATGCTTAGTGAATCAGAAATATTAAAATCTTTAAAAAATATCAGACCGTTTTTACAAGCAGATGATGGGGATGTGGAATTAGTAAGATTTTCTGAAGATGGGATTGTTGAAGTTAAGTTAACCGGTGCTTGTAAAGAATGTCCTTTAAGTATTATGACACTTAGAGCAGGAATAGAAAGAGCATTAATGAATGATATTCCTGAAATAAAAAGAATTGAAGCAGTTACAGAATAATTGTTTTTGAAATCATTTTTAAAATAGTTAATTAGAGATAGTTAATATTTGAAATATGGAATTATGAACGAACCTATCCTAAAACGGATATCAAAAATATTTTTATGGCTTATCGCAGCTATAATTATTCTGTATATTGGTTATCTCTTATCTGAGTTAATTATAATATTAATTGTTTCTGTTTTGCTCGCATTTATTTTTGAACCTTTTGCCAAAACTTTGGAAAGACAAGGTTTTAACAGATTGTTTTCTGTTTTAATTGTTTATGTAGTTGTAGGATTTTTATTATTCTTTGCTATGTCAATTTTTGTCCCAAAATTTATTTTGCAGATGAACCAGCTTAGGGATGCACTGCAAATATATTCTGTACACGATCAAATAGTTGCCGTTGAAAACGAGTTTCATAAAATTTTACCTTTCTTTACTCCCGGTGAAATTTCTGACAAGGTTGAAAATTTTATTAAGACCGGAATAATAAATTCATTTGAAAAAATTTCCTCCGTATTAAACAGCATAGTCTCTATCATATCAATTTTGGTTATTGTTCCTTTTATTACTTTTATGTTACTAAAAGACAGAAGCACTTTGATAAATGGAATAATTTTTATAGTTCCAAATAAATATTTTGAAATGTCTTATCTGATTTTCAAAAGTATGAATGAACAATTGGGAAAATATGTTAGAGGATGGATATTTGATGCGGCTTTTGTCGGTATTTTTTTAGGACTTGGATTATATTTTATTGGAATTAAAAACGCTCTCCCTCTTGGATTGATTGGAGGCATTGGTCATCTTATTCCATACTTTGGACCAATAATTGGAGGAATCCCGGCAATAATTATTTCAATAATTCAATACGGTGATGTTTCTCAGGTTCCGGCAATTGTGATTCTGATATTATTTATTTATACGATTGATAACGGAATTGTTCAACCTTATGTATTTTCCAAAAGTGCAAATATCAATCCGATTTTTATAATAATTTTAATAATAGCCGGCGGTCAATTGTTTGGTTTAATCGGGATGCTTCTGGCTGTTCCTGTTGCTTCTGTTGTAAAAACTGCAGCACAAGAAGTATATTTTACATTTAAAAATTATAAAATTGCCCGGATGTAATTTTATATAATCTCTAATTTTAATCTCTCCATAATGAATAACTCTCCCAAACTTTATGAAATAAATACAAGAGTGTGGATCAAAAAATTCAGCAATGTTAGAAATATATCTGAAGTTCCGATAGAATATTTCCAAAATTTAGCTAAAAAAGGATTCGATTATATCTGGCTTATGGGTATATGGAAAACACCTGTTGAAAACATTGAATATGCTTTAGTACCGGATTTAATTAAAACTTATGATAAATGCTTTCCTGATTGGAAAAAAGAAGATGTCTCTGGTTCTCCTTTTGCTGTAGATTCCTATCAACTTAACCCAGAGTTGGGAAATTTTGATTACCTGTTACAACTAAAAAATAAACTAAACAAAATTGGATTAAAATTAATTCTGGATTTTATACCTAATCACTTTGCAGCTGATTCAACTATAGTTAAAAAATATCCTCAATATTTTCTAAACGGTGATGAACAATTAATTAAAAAAGATACTTCAACTTATTTCAGATCAAAATTTGATAAAAATATTATACTTGCTCACGGGAGGGATCCTTTTTATCCAGCCTGGTCTGATACTGTTCAATTAAATTATTTTTCTGAAGAAACACGAACATTTATGAAAGAGCAGTTAGTCCTAATTGCTAAACATTGTGACGGTGTAAGATGTGATATGGCAATGCTTTCTTTGAATAATGTATTTCAAAATACATGGCCACATATAATTAGTAAGTTTAATCTTAATAAACCTGAGCATGAATTTTGGGATAAAGCTATTAAAATAGTTAAAAATGAAAATTCAGATTTTAAATTTATAGCCGAAGTATATTGGGGTTTAGAAACGGTATTACAAAATCTTGGTTTTAATTTTACTTACTGTAAATTTTATTTGGATATGTTTTTGAATAAAAATGCTATCGGTATAAAATCTAATCTGAATAGAGGTGAAGATTTTAATAATAAGTCAGTTGTTTTTATTGAAAATCACGATGAAGAAAGATCAGCGAAAGTTTTTAGTTCAAGAATTCATTCAGCTATTATTTTATTTTTAACAATGCCAGGAATGAAAATAATATATGATGGTCAGTTAGAGGGAGAAAAAATAAAATATCCAGTTCAATTAGGTAAAACACCTGATGTAAATGTTTCGAAAAATATTAAAGAATTTTACGATAAGATTCTTGAGATTGTTAATAACGAAGTTTATAAAAAGGGAAGTTTCCAATTACTAATTCCACTAAAATTTGATGACAATGATGATTCCCACGAAAATATTTTAGCCTGGTATTGGAAAACAAATAAAAAATTAATGATAACAATTGTGAACGATTCTTCTAAAAAGTCAAAATGCAAGATTAAGTTGGCTGATGAAAAACTTCTAGACAAAATAGAACTAAAAAATAGACTTACAGAATCATCAGTAAAAATAGATTCAAAAAAAATTACAGAGGAAGGATACCCTATAGAATTGAATAAATATGAAGGTAAAATATTGGAAATAAATTGTTAAATTAATTTTATGAATATTGCCTTAATACTACCCGCCTATAACGAAGAAGAATCCATTGGAAAAGTAATTGATGAAATACCAAAAGATATAATAAATGAAATAGTTGTTGTCAACAATAATTCTACAGACCTAACTGCCGGTGTTGCTGCTTCAAAAGGTGCAACTGTTTTATTTGAATCATTCCAGGGCTACGGAGCTGCTTGCCTAAAAGGGATTGAATATTTAAGAAACAAAGAAGTTGAAATAATTGTTTTTATTGATGGTGATTATAGCGACTATCCCTCTGAAATGAATAAAGTAATTGAACCTATTATAAATGATAATTATGACATGGTAATTGGAAGCCGAGTTTTAGGCAAAAAAGAAAAAGGAGCCCTAACCATTCAATCAAGATTTGGAAGTATTATTGCCGGGTTACTTATAAAATTATTTTGGGGAGTTAAGTATACAGATCTTGGCCCATTCAGAGCTATTAAAAAAGAAAAACTACTAGAATTAAATATGACTGATATTTGGTATGGTTGGACAGTTGAAATGCAGATAAGAGCTGCTAAAAAATCGTTCAAAATAAAAGAAGTTCCTGTCAGTTATAGGAAACGAATTGGTAAATCTAAAGTAACAGGAACAATAAAAGGAACAATTTTGGCAAGTATAATAATTCTTAAAACAATTTTTTCTGAGTTATTCAAAAAATGATCAGAATATGTAATTATTATGACATTCTTTTCCTCTATTTAACTATATTATTATAATATGAACAATAAAAATAAATATACAGTAATAATTCCAACGCTTAACGAAGAAAAATATATTGTATCTTGTATTAAAAATATAAAAAGTTGTTTACTTAAAGTAGAGATTATAGTTAGCGATGGAGGCAGCACAGATAAAACAATAGAAATTGCTGAAGATAACGGTGCAAAAATATTATTTACTAATAATGGAAGAGGAGCACAATTAAATTTAGGTGTTAAAAGTGCTAGTGGTGATATTTTAATTTTCTTACACGCCGATACTCTCCTGCCAAATAATACCAATGTTTTAATCGATAATATTTTTGCAGATGACAATGTGAAAGTTGCTACTTTTAAAATGAAATTTGATATCGACAACTGGATATTAAATTTTTATTCATGGTTTACAAGATTTAATTCTATCTTTACAAGATTTGGAGATTGTGGCATAGCTGTAAGAAAAAATTATTTTACTGATGGTAATTTTTTCCCTAACTGGAAATTATTTGAAGATGTTCACTTTTTAAGACAAGCTAGAAAAACAATAGGAGTTAATACTTTACCAGGTTTT
>PFVA01000248.1 GCA_002790365.1 Ignavibacteriales bacterium CG_4_9_14_3_um_filter_30_11 | reverse complement strand
ATGTTTATTCCATATAATAGAAGAAGAGCTATTGCTGAAATTAATGAATAGATCCTTCTCTTTTTAGAATTGAAAATTAATATAATTGTAACAATCCAAATAATTAAAAATAAAAGAGAGCGTATATCGAACAATTGTCCTATTTGCAGAATCTTATTTCCAAATGCACCAAGTTCATAAGTATGTTTTATGGGCACTATCAAAAGTCCACAAAAAATGAATAATATTAATGGAAAAAGTGAAAGCTTTTTAATTTTTTCATTCTTGTTAAAATATTCCAACCCGATTCTTGTTGTTAAAAATATTCCAAAAAAAAGTGACAAATAATAGAACATCATTATTTGTTTTGAAACTTTTTCCCAAAAAATTATTTTTACTCCCTCAGTTTTAGGTATTATAATGCTTTCTACATTGTAAGTTAGCTCTGCACGATAAAAAATAGATTCGCCAGGTTCTTTTTGTGGAAGAAATGCAAAGTAAATATTTCCTTTGTGTTTTAGTGTCATTTCTTTCCAATCATTATCATTCAAATTTTTAAACTCAAGTTTTCCTGATAAACCTTTCAGATCAGTAAATATTTGAAATTTATATTGATCATTTCCTCTATAAACTTTGTCAAAGAGATAGCTGATTTTTTCTTTATTGTATTTAACAGTACCGGTTACTGGATATTCTTTAGAAGTAATTCTATTTAAGTAACCAAAGATAAAGGTGATGGATAAAGCAGCAGTCCAGAGTATTATTTGATTCTTCATTTATTATAGATATTTTTGAACTAACTGAATAATTAATCAATAAAAATTAAATATAAGCAATAGATATAAATAATGTTTTAATTGAATCTTTTTTTTTGGTTCTTTTAATTTCATCCCGATATTTCAAAATTTCAATCAGAAAAAAAATGAAAAAAACACAAAAAGAGACTATCTCTTTAATAGGTTTTCCAATGGATTTAGGGGCAGGAAGAAGAGGAGTGGATATGGGTCCATCCGCTCTTAGAATAGCAGGTTTACAATCAAAATTAGAAAATTTAGGTTATGCTGTTTATGATACCGGTGATATAAACATAGAAATTATGGAACGCCAAAAAGTTCAAAATTTAAAGTTAAAGTTCCTGGATGAAATTGTTAAAACAACATTTACCTTAGCTTCAAAAGTTGAAAAAGTTTTAGATAAGGGTAATTTCCCTTTATGTTTAGGCGGTGATCACTCTATGGCATTAGGTACAATTGCAGGCATTGCATCACATTGTAAAAAAAATAATTTAAGACTTGGTGTAATCTGGATTGATGCTCATACTGACATGAACACTGAAGAAACAACACCATCAGGAAATATACACGGAATGCCTCTCGCTGCTTCATTGGGTATTGGTAATGAAAAACTTGTCAATTTATTCGGCATTAATCCTAAAATAGAACCAGAAAATTGTGCATTAATTGGTATTCGTTCTATTGATGCAGCTGAAAAAATAATAATTAAAAAGTTAAAGATACCTATGTCAACAATGGCTGACATAGATAAAACAGGTATTTATAGAATTATTGTAAAAGTGCTAAAACATTTTAGAGAAAGTGTAGATCATATTCATGTAAGTTTTGATGTTGACAGCGTTGATCCTTCTGTTGCACCGGGAGTTGGGACTCCTATTCCAGGAGGTTTGAGTTACAGAGAAGCACATCTAATTATGGAAACAATTGCTGAGTGCGGATGTATGTCTTCACTTGAGATTGCTGAAGTAAACCCAATCTTAGATCATAAAAATGAAACTGCAATTTTTACTACTGACTTAATTGCATCTAGTATGGGTCAGAGAATAATTTAATTTTTTAATATTGAACTTTTTTCTGAATTTCTTCAACAACTTGTGGGTTAGCCAAAGTTGTAATATCACCTACATCTTGTTTACTTGCTATTGCACCAAGTACTCTTCTCATAATTTTACCGGAACGGGTTTTGGGCATATCATGTACAATCCATACTTTACCTGGTTTTGCTATAGGTCCGATTTCAGAATTTAAAGTATTAATTATTTTTTCTTCAATTTCTTCACCAGGTTCAATTCCAGGTTTAAGGGAAGCAAAGACATGAGGCAATATTCCCTTAATTGAATCGTGAACAGGAACAACCGCCGCTTCACCTACTTCTTCTACCATCAGCACTGCAGATTCTAATTCCTTTGTTCCTAATCTGTGGCCTGCAACATTTATTACATCATCAATTCTGCCAAGAATTCTGAAATAACCATCAGGTGCTTCAACTGCTCCGTCACCGGCAAAGTAAGGCCAATCAAGCCAATCTTTGCTTTCCGGTTTAGTGTTATATTTTTGATAGTACTGTTTTACAAATCTATCATCATCACCCCAAATTGTCAGCATTCTTCCGGGCCAAGGATTTTTAATACAGATGTTTCCTGCTTTTCCGCTACCGGCAGGAAGTATTTTTCCTTCATCATCATATACTATCGGATATATTCCGGGCACTCCCGGGCCTGCACTTCCCGGTTTCATTTTGTGTATTGCTGGAATTGTTGAACATAAAAATCCTCCTGTTTCTGTCTGCCAATAAGTATCTACAATTGTTGCTTCTTTTTTACCAACATACTCATAATACCATCGCCAAACAGTTGGTTCAATGGGTTCGCCTACTGTAGTCATGTGTTTAAAATGGTAATTATATTTTGCAGGTTCATCCGGCCCAACTCTCCTTAAAGCTCTTATTGCAGTAGGAGATGTATGAAAAATATTTACATCAAGTTCTTCTGCAACTCTCCAGGGTCTACCGGCATCAGGATGAGTGGGAACACCTTCAAATATTACCGAAGAAGCAGCAAGAGCTAGTGGTCCATAAACAATATAAGAATGACCTGTAATCCAACCAATATCTGCCATGCACCAATACACATCTTCGGGTCGTATGTCCTGAATATATTTTGAAGTACCTGTAACATAAGCCAAATATCCGCCTATTGAATGTTGCGCTCCCTTAGGTTTACCAGTTGTACCAGATGTGTACATTAAAAATAATGTGTCTTCGGCATTTAACTTTTCAGGTTCAATTTTTTTATTCCGATATTTTTTTATTGTATCATTTATTATTATATCTCTTTTACCAACTAAAGGTGTAGCTGAAGAATAAGTGTTGTGATATCTTTCCCATATAAGAACATGCTCAACTTTGTGTCCTTCTTTTTTAGCTATTGAACAGGCTATGTCTGCTTTTTCTTTATGATCAATCAACAGACCACTTCTGTAATAAGAATCAGCAGTAATTAATATTTTACTTTTAGCATCAACAATTCTTTCAGCGCAGGCTTTTCCAGAAAAACCGGAAAATACTTGTGAGTGAATTACACCAATTCTTGCACACGCAAGCATAGTTATTGCAATTTCGGGTATCATTGGCATGTGGAGTGTTACAGTATCTCCGGATTTCAATCCGTAGTCTTTTAACATTGCTGCAAATTCATTAACCCTAACATATAGTTCTTGAAAAGTTATATGCTGAATATCTTCGTTTTCAGGTTCCGGGACAAAATGAATTGCAGTTTTATTTTTATGTTTAGAAAGGTGTCTGTCTATACAGTTATAACTTGCATTTATTTTTCCGCCTACATACCATTTGTAAAAAGGAGGATTGCTTGAATCTAATATTATATCCCATTTTTTATACCAGTCCAACATTTCAGCATACTCTGAATAACAATCTGGAAAGTTTTCTTCTTTAAATCTTTCCATTATTGTGTCATCTTTTATGTTGGCTTGTTCTATAAATGACTTTGGAGGATCAAAATATTCTTCTTCTTTCCAGTGTACTGCTATTTGAGCTTCAGTAACAACATTTTCGTCATTGTTTTTATCTGGCATGTATTTACTCCTTAGGCTTTTAGAGATCCTTTATACGAATGATTCTTTAAATAGAAAAATAATAAAAATATTTAGATTTAAAAAGAAAAGAAAAAATTGTAATCAATTGAAATGAAAAAAGGAAGGTCTACAAGTTAGACCTTCCTTAATTAAATTTTACTGGAAGTTTTGTAAAAATGGTATAGATTTAGATAAAATAAATAATATAAATGTACCTATTATCCATACACCGAAAACCATTGCATAATATTTTCCGGTTGAAACAGATTTAAACATTTTTGAAAGACCAATACTAAAGACAATATATGCCCAAATAGTTAGGATATCTAACTTGCTTAAAATAAATCCAATAATAGTTGATTTATCAGAGTTCATTAATGATGCAACACTTACATCATTTAACATTCTGCTAAATATCAACGATAATATTGCAGCTAAAATTATAGTGATAATTCCAATATAAGCTGATAGTCCGTTAGCCACTAATGCTCCAACATAAGTACCATCACCTTTAAGCAGAAATTTAGCAAATAGAAAATATATACCTGTCATAATAAAGAACATTATGAAACCAACGATAAAGATAGAAACAGTTTGGATAACTATGCCAATAGGGCCTCTCCCAAATTTATCCATTTGTTCTTGAATATTATCCATTTTTTCATCAGCTTGTTGCTGAGTCATTGTTCCATCTTTTACAGCTTTATTAAAGCCTTCTTCAATTTTAGTTAACTGTTTTTGTTTCATCTCAAATTTAATTTCATCATTGTTCATAACAATTATTCTTGAAACGGCAACAATTAATAGAAGTAGAAATATCGGTAACAGCCAATCTTTTGTTCTGGTAGGAAATTTGGAAACACTATCAAAAGTTTTTGAAGGTTCAGTAAATATTCCGATCATTTTATCGGAATGGTTCATTTCATTTTCTTCAGGGAGCGAGGATTGGTTAGTATCATTGTCCATTTTAATCTCCTTTTCTTTTTTGGTTAGAATAACATAATTAAATTAGAAATAGAATAATGAAAAGGCAATAAAAATTTTTTGCCGAAGGCCGCTCATAAAATGTTTTTATAAAACATTTTATATAGCGGGGTTAACCCCTGGCAATTTGTAAGAA
>PFVA01000244.1 GCA_002790365.1 Ignavibacteriales bacterium CG_4_9_14_3_um_filter_30_11 | reverse complement strand
TTGAATCACGAAATATTTATCATCCCCAAGATTAAATCTATTCCTGAATTTAAAAATTCTTTTACTGCTTTGTATTGCTTTTCGGTGGAATCAAATTTTAAAATATTTTCAGAGGTTAAAACAGAACCAACCCAACCTTTTGTATGCCAAAACCCCCCTGAAGGTAAATCCGGCAAAGTAATATTTTCTGTATTTGGATAAGGCCATGGAGTTATGTAAAAATAAGGCTGATTGTAATTGTCGTCACCAGGAGAAAGTCCAACACCAAGACTTTTATAATTATCTTTGCTATCATTTAGAACTATTAAAGTGGCAATATCAAAATGATGAGGCCAGCAAGAAATTTCTGTTGCTTCAGTCCTATTTTTAACCACATTTTCTAATAGAAGAAAAGCATTATTAAAATAATTACCTAATTCTACAAACAATGATTTTTCAAAAAAATTAAATGGTATATCATTAGCGGTTTGATAAGATGGTGTTTCATATGGAAGAGACAAGGAAAGTTTATTTACATCTTCACCTGTTGGTTTTATCAACTCTTTTAACTTTTTGAATGCATTTATATAAGTGATGCCATTTAATTCGAAACAACCAATAATCTTTTCATCTTTATTTAATAAAAGAATAGAAAAATTATTAAAACTAATGGCTGTCTTAAAATTATCTTTACCCAATGGTTGGCTTTCTAAAAAATTATTTTTTTTATTCCACTTTAAAGAAGCAAAATGATCATCTTTAACTTTTGGTAAAAAAGATCTTGTAGGAATAGATACAAGCTGAACCGCTTGATGTAATTGTTTTCTTGCTTCAGATAAATTTTGAAGCGATAATTTATTTAATTTTATCCAGATTGAATTCAAAATAAATACTACTCTATTAATTCAAAAATTTTACTTTTTTTATTATAATTAAAAACTCTACCTGAACCAATATGATAACACCAACCATAAATATGAATTTCATCTTTTTCAAATTCATTTTTACTAAATTCTTTTATACCATTAAAAAGTAATTTCAAAAATTAATCCTTATTTATAATACATTACTTTTAATTACAACTAATTTTTCCCTGGTCATTTCGTGCATTGAATATTGAATTCCACCCATACCCAAACCAGAAGTATCTCTTCCACCAAACGGCATCCAGTCAACACGAAAAGCAGTATGGTCATTTACCATCACAGCTGTAGCATTTAATTTATTTACACAATCTAATGCGATATCAATATTTTTTGTAAAGACAGATGCTTGGAAATGTACACCCAAACTATTAGCTATTTCAATTGCTTTATCCATGTTTGAATAAGAATAGATGCAGACAACAGGGCCAAAGATTTCTAATGTTGAAACACGAACATTTAAAGGAGGGTTTAACAATACAGTTGGTTGATAGCAAGTATTAGAAATTCTTTTTCCCCCACACAATAATTTTGAACCAGCAGAGACTGCCTCATTAACCCATTCTTCAACTCTGTCAACTTCTCTTGGCAAAATAAGTGGGCCCACCTCTGTCTTTTCATCCATCTGGTTACCAACAATTAATTTATTTGCCATATCAGCCAATTTATTTGCAACATCGTTACAAATATTTTTGTGAACAAAAACTCTTTGAACCGAGACACAAACCTGTCCGGCATGATAAAATCCACCCTTTAAAAGAGCAGGTAACAATTCTTTTAAGCTGGCATCTTTTTCAACAATTACTGGAGCAGCTCCACCGTGTTCTAAAGCGCAACGAGTACCAGGAGCCAGTTTTGATTTTAAATACCAGCCGACTTTTGCAGAACCAATAAATGAAAAATAATTTACTCTTTTGTCTGTAACCAATAATTCGGCAGCATCATTTTCACAAATAATAGCTTGACACCAACCATCAGGCAATCCAGCTTCTTTTAAAATATCAATAAGAGCCAAACAAGACAAAGGTGTGGTTAAAGCAGGTTTAATAATTACTGGGCAACCAGCCGCCACAGCAGTTATAACCTGATGTACAATTAAATTTAAAGGATGATTAAAAGCGCTTATCGAAGCAACCACACCTATTGGTTCTCTTTTTGTAAAAGCAATTCTGTTAACAGATGCTTTGGTCAATCCAAGCGGAATCTGTTCACCTTTTAATTGTGCAATTTGTTCAGCAGCTATCTGTACACCATTTATTGCTCTTAGAACCTCAACCTTTGAATCTATGTATGGTTTACCGCCTTCATTTGCTGCAGTTTTAGTTAATTCCTCAATTCTTGTTTTCATAATTTCAGCAGTTCTTTCTAAGATAGCAATTCTTTCATGTGGAGGAATCCATTTAGATTGATCAACAAACAAACTATAAGCTTTGGTTAAAGCTTCTTCTACTTCTTTTTTTCCCACCATCGGAATTTCTTTTATAAGACTTAAATCATAGGGAGATGTTACTTTTAACATTTTAATACCTTTTCTATTTTACAACAAACAAGTTTTTTGTTTTAACAAAACATTTAATATTGAGTGGTTAAGCGAATAATCAACTGCAAGATCAATTACATGTACTCCATCAGTATTTAAACAATTTGTAAAAACTTCTTTAAAGTTTTCATCTGATACTGGTCTATACCCTTTAGCACCATAACTTTCAGCATATTTTACAAAATCAGGATTTTTATAATCTAATCCAAAATTTTCAAACCCCATTCCTTCTTGCTTCCACTTTATCATACCATAAGCACTATCATTTAAAATTATAACAACAAGATTTAATCCGAGCCTTACTGCAGTTTCTAATTCTTGTGAGTTCATCATAAAACCACCGTCCCCACAAACAGAAATAACTTTTTTATCAGAACAACATATTTTTGCACTAATTGCTGAGGGCAGGCCAGCGCCCATTGTTGCCAAAGCATTATCTAGCAGCAAAGTGTTTGGTTGATAACAATTATAATTTCTTGCAAACCAAATTTTATATACCCCATTATCTAAAGTAACAATACCGTCTTCAGGTAAAATTTCTCTTACATTATTTACAAATCTTTGCGGCAGCATTGGGAACCTTGTGTCATGAAAATATTTTATTGTATGAAGCTTTACCTCTTCTTTTATCCTAACAAAATAATCAAACTCCCAGTTGTTTTTATTTTTAATTTTATCTGTAAGTTTTTCAATTGAAGTTGTAATATCACCAACCACATTTAATTGTGGAAAATATACCCTATCAACTTCAGCAGGGAAAAAATTTATATGAATTACTTTTGTTCCCCCCTTTTCCATAAAGAATGGGGGTTTTTCAATAACATCATGACCCACATTTACAATAAGATCTGCTCTGTTTATTGCACAGTGTAAAAAATCATCATCAGACAAAGCGGCAGTACCTAAAAAATTAGCGTGCCTTTCATCAACTACACCTTTTCCCATTTGAGTGTTGAAAAAATATAAGCCTGTTTTATCTATAAAATTTTTTAATGCTTCGTTTGTTCTTTTTCTGTTTGCACCTGCAGCTATTAAAACCAACGGCATTTTTGCCTCTTCTATCATTTTTGCCGCTAATTCAAGAGATTTGTCATCTGCATCCGGTCTTCTGTGTCCACCGATTTCAAAAACAGTTTCAGAACAATCTTCAATTGCAATATCTTCGGGAAGTTCTAAATGAACCGTGCCGGGTCTTTCTTCCATAGCTAAGCGAAATGCATTTCTAATAACAGATGGGATATTATTTCCATTAACAAACTGTCTGGAATATTTTGTAATTGGTTTCATTAATTCAACTACATCTAATATTTGAAACTGCCCCTGCTTACTTTTTTTAATAGGCTTTTGCCCGGTAATCATAACCATTGGCATTCCGCCTAGCTGAGCATAAGCGGCCGGGGTTGTTAGGTTAGTTGCACCGGGACCAAGAGTGGACAAGCAAACACCAGGCGTTCCTGTTAGCCTACCATAAGTTGCAGCCATGAATCCAGCACCTTGTTCGTGGCGCGTAAGAATTAATTTTATACTTGAATCTTTTAATGAATTTAAAAGATCTAAATTTTCCTCACCAGGTATACCAAAAATATATTTTACACCTTCGTTTTCTAGTGACCTTACAAATAAGTCTGAAGCTTTCATTTTATGCCACCGTATTGTATGCCTGTAAGTTTGTGTATATCATCGTAAAAAGTAGTTATATCATTAGTGTTAAATTTATCTACATTATCATGGCCGCAAGCTCTTGCCAAAACTTTTATCAGACTGTTAGAGGCAGTTAAAAAATTATAAAGCTGTGTTGCAGATTTATCAATATTTAATCTTGAACGAAGATGTTCTTTTTGCGTGGCTATACCAACAGGACAATTATTTGTGTTACAAGCTCTCATTCCCAAACAACCAATAGCTTGTATGGCTGAATTTGCAATCGCAATAGCATCGGCACCAAGCGCAAGAGCTTTTGCAAAATCATCAGCTATTCTTAAACCACCGGTTATAATTAGAGAAATATCATTAGCCTCATTATCATCCAAAAATTTTCTTGCTCTTGCAAGAGCAGGAATTGTAGGAACACAAATGTTATCTCTTAATACAGTTGGTGCAGCGCCTGTACCGCCGCCTCTTCCATCAAGAATAATATAATCAGCACCACAATTAAGAGCAAACTCAATATCTTCTTCAATATGACTAGCGGCTAATTTAAATCCAATTGGAATACCGCCTGATATTTCTCTTACTTTTTCTGCTAAGTTTTTAAAATCATCAACTGTTTTTAAATCAGTAAATGTTGAAGGACTTATAGCCGATTTACCTTCCGGCAATCCTCTTATTTTTGCTATTTCTGCACTCACTTTATTTCCGGGTAAATGCCCGCCTGTGCCAACTTTTGCACCCTGTCCACCTTTGAAATGAAAAGCCTGAACATTTTTTAATTTATCAAAACTGAAACCAAATTTTGCTGAAGCTAATTCGTAAAAATATCTTGAGTTGTTTTCTTTTTCTTCC
>PFVA01000084.1:773-5835 GCA_002790365.1 Ignavibacteriales bacterium CG_4_9_14_3_um_filter_30_11 | reverse complement strand
GAACAAATAAAGTGGTTAGAAGCTCAGGATGACTATGTAATGATACACACTGACAAAGAAAAATATTTAAAGAATAAAACAATGAAATATTTTGAACAGCATCTTGATCCTAATATGTTTATAAGGGTTCATCGCTCTCATTTGATAAGCATTGACTATATACAACATCTCGAACAAAATGAAAAAGATTCTTATAAAGTAATATTAAAGAATGACCAGCATTTACCTGTAAGTAAAACAGGTTTGGTAAAACTTAAAAATATTCTTTAAGCAAAAAATAGAACGCGGTTTACACTGATTTACAAATATTGATTTCGTAATCATCCGTTTAATCTGTGTAATCCGTGTCCTATAAAAATTCTACTTAATTTCCTTAAAATTATTAAAGATAGAAAATTCGGATTTATTAAGTTTGTAAACAAAATTTTTCACATCATTATTATAAATAGAATTATATTCTTCAAAAACTTTATCCGCAGCATTTTTAATTTTCTCAAATAATACCAGTGCATTTTGTGAGGGCAATCCGGAAGTATGATAATTTGTATAACTTAAATCACCCAAATCACTCATTAAAATACCGCTGTTGTCCCAGTATCCTGTTCTTGAAGTATCAGGAACAAATTTATTGCTAAGCGAGGTTAACTTTTCTTTTAGTTTATCTGCATCCTTAATCATATCTTTAAATTTGGTGCTGTCAATATCATTTGATAAAGCTTTAAAAGTTTTAATGGATTTTAAAGTCTTGCCAATTTGTTTATATGCATCAGTAATATTTTCAGTTAATTCACCAATTTTCCTATAGAAAGAATAATTTTCCTTGGCAATAGTTTCATCAAAACTAAATCTTGGATCAGGTTTTACTTCAAATGTTGATGACATAATTTGATCACCAGCTGTTATATGTACAATATATTTTCCTGGTAAAACTCTTAATCCGCCTCTGTCTTCACCAGGTTTATCTTTTCTGTATGGTGATTTAAAAGCTTTCTCTCTGAGATCCCAATTTATTCTATTAATGCCGTCTTTCATTGTTCCTTTATAAGTACGAATTAAAGTTGAATCTGATTTCATAATTTTAATAATAGCTTTTTCTTCTTTTGGGGTATCTATTAATTTTTTTAAGCTGTCTGGCAGATTTATATTAAATGTAAAATAAGCACCGTACATTCTGTTCTTGCCCATAAAAGCTGTTGAACCGGCTCCATAAGTAGGGGGTTCGCCGTTATCATAAAATCTATACAGATATGCATTATTGACTTTAAATAGATAAGGTTTTTTCTCTATCAATTTTTTACTTAATTCTCTGAACGGAGTGATATCATCAATAATATAAACACCTCTTCCGTATGTTCCGATTACTAAATCATTTTCTCTTTCCTGAATCTTTAATCCAAGAACCGGAACAGTAGGTAATCCGTTTGTCCATTTTGTCCAATTGTTTCCACTGTCAATTGTATAATACAAACCGAACTCAGTACCGAGGAATAATAAATTTTTATCAACAGGATCTTCAACAATTGTTCTTGCAAATCCATCAATATTATCTTTTGCTAAATTTTTCCAGGACTTACCGTAATCGTGAGTAACAAATATATATTTACTCCAATTATTTCTTCTGTAATCATTTGCAATTACATAAGCTGTAGCAGCATTGTGTTTAGATGCTTTCACTCTGGGTATCCAGGAAAATTTTGGCATCATTTCTTCTTCTATTAAATATTTTGAAACATTGGTCCAGGTTTTTCCACCGTCCGATGTTACCTGAATATTTCCATCATCTGTACCAACCCATATAACTCCATGCTTTACTCTACTTGGCGAAATAGAAATAATTGTTGTAAAATTTTCTGCTCCGGTTACATCTCGACTTAACCCTCCGCTTTCAGATTGTTTTTGTTTTTCAGGGTCATTTGTTGTTAGATCAGGACTAATAATTGTCCAGGTTAATCCTTTGTCGGTACTTTTGTGTAAGAACTGACTTCCGTAATAAATTGTACTTGCATCAAAAGGATCAATTGCCAATGCAGCATTCCAATTATATCTGTCTTTTACATCAGAAATAGTTGGTTTTATTGTTCTTTGGTCTTTTGTATCAAGGTTATAATAACCAAGCCATCCTTCCTGAGACATTGAATAACCTGCATTAAAATTATCAGGGTCCGGTCTTGTGTCAAATCCATCGCCACCGCCTAAATTTTGCCAATGAAAATTATAAATACTTCCCCCTGAAAATGATGTATTGGGTCCTCTCCAGGAACCGTTATCCTGCAGACCTCCATAAACATGATAAGGAATTGCATTATCCACAGCAATGTGATAAAATTGAGAAAGTGGAAGATTAGTTACAAATCTCCAGGACTGTCCTCTATCGTGACTGATTGCAATACCGCCGTCATTTCCGGCAATTATATATTCGCCGTTTGGGTGCATCCAAAATGCATGATTATCTACATGAATATTTCCCTGAATTCTTTTAAAAGATTTTCCGCCGTCTTCAGAAGCTCTCAAATTATATTCAATTCTATAAACTATATTTTCATTTACAGGATTAACTGCAATTCTTCCAAAATAAAATGGTCTTGGGTTTACATCTTTATCTCTATTTACTGTTTTCCATTTATAACCGCCGTCATCAGATCTTAAAATAACACTCTTCTTGGCTTCAACAAGTGCATAAACTACATTGGTTCTGCCCGGAGCAATTGCTAAACCAACCTTACCAAGTTCACCTTCAGGAAAACCATCTTTGCTTGTAAGTTGTTTCCAATGCTCACCACCGTCAATGGTCATATAAACACCACTTCTGGATCCGCCGGATTTAAAAAACCATGGCCATCTGTGATGCTGCCACATTGAAACGATAATTTTATTTGGATTGGTAGGATCCATTACCATATCACCAACTCCTGTTTCATCATTTACATATAAAATATTTTTCCAGGTTTTACCGCCGTCTGTGGTTTTGTAAAGACCTCTTTCTTTTGTCGCCCCCCAGTTTGTTCCAAGTGCGCCAACATAAGCAACATCAGGACTATTTGGGTCCAACAAAATTTTTGAAATTGTTTCTGTCTTTTTTAATCCCAGATCAATCCAGGTTTTTCCACCGTCTAATGTTTTATAAACACCTCTTCCAACTCCTGCAGAATTTCTTATATTTGATTCGCCAGTACCTATCCAAACAATTGATGGATTGGCCTGATAAATTGCTACAGCTCCTATAGAAGATGCCGGTTCTTTATCAAATATCGGTTCCCATGTAGTGCCTGCATCGTTAGATTTCCAGACTCCGCCTGTTGCTGAGCCTACATAAATAATACTGGGGTTTGAAACAACAGCATCAACAGAAGCAATTCTTCCGCTCATTCCGGCAGGACCAATACTGCGCGCAGATATTCCTTTGAATAAAGAAGTATCAATCTGTGCAAAAGATATGGTTGAAAAGAAAATAATTGATATAAAAAGAATTGACTTAAAATGTTTTAAAAACATAACAATCTCCTAAAAATAATTTTGCTTTCAAAAAATTGAAACAGAAAAGTATAACAGAATTAATGTAAAACAATATTTTTGAATTTCAAAAAAATATAATAACCATTCATCAAGTTTTTTTAATTAGATAATTCAACAATATTCATTTGAAAATTAGTCCTACAAAAGATATATTTATAAACCAATTATCTTAAAGGCAATTTTATGGCGTTAGACAAAGACCTTCAATCCATTCAGGAAGCGCGAGACCTGGCAAAAACAGCAAAAGAAGCACAATCGGAATTCAAACATTTTAACCAGGAACAAGTTGATAAAGTTATTAAAGCTATGGCTGAAGCCGGTTATGCTGCTGCAGAAAAACTTGCACAAATGGCAGTTGAAGAAAGCGGTTTTGGAAAAGTTAAAGATAAGATAATTAAAAATCAGTTCGGAACTAAGAATGTTTATGACTCTATTAAAGATTTAAAAACAGTAGGGGTAATTGGTGTTGAAGCTAACGGAAAAATAGTAAAAATTGCTGTACCGATGGGTGTGGTTTGTGCTTTGGTTCCTTCAACTAATCCTACTTCAACTGCAATGTACAAAGCTATAATCTCTTTAAAAGCAAGAAATGCAATTGTTGTCAGTCCTCATCCAAGTACCGCAAATTGTACGGCAGAATCTCTAAGAATACTTTCAGAGGCTGCAGAAAATGCAGGTGCCCCAAAGGGATTAATTCAATGCATTACTAATCCTTCAATTGAAGGCACAAAAGAATTAATGAAAGATAAAAACATTGCTGTAATTTTGGCAACAGGCGGAACACCAATGGTTAAATCCGCTTACAGTTCCGGCAAACCGGCATATGGTGTGGGTCCCGGAAATGTACCTGCATTTATAGAGAAAACAGCAAATGTAAAAAAAGCAGTTGCCGATATAATTTATGGAACTACTTTTGATAACGGAACTCTATGTTCATCAGAACAGGCAATGATTGTTGACAGACCATTGGAAGAAAAAGCAATTGAAGAAGCAAAAGCATTAGGTGCATATTTTGTAAATGAAGAAGAAAAACAAAAATTAGAAAAATCAATTCATACAAATTTTAGAATTAATGCTGAGATTGTAGGTAAACCTGCAAAATTTATTGCAGAGTATGCAGGCTTTGATGTTCCGGATAATACAAGCGTTTTAATTGCAAGATGTTCTGCCGTTGGTAAAGCAGAACCTCTATCAATGGAAAAGCTCTCACCTATGCTTGCATTTTACACAGTTGACGGCTGGCTTGAGGGTTGTCATAAATCTATCGAGTTACTTAACTTTGGCGGTATCGGACATACAATGGTTATTCACTCAAACGATGAAGATATAATAATGAAATTTGCTTTAGAAAAACCTGCTTTCAGAATTTTGGTTAACACTCCTTCATCCATTGGCGCGATTGGTTACACAACTGCTTTGAATCCATCTATGACATTGGGACCCGGAACAATTGGTGGTTCAATAATTTCAGATAATGTTTCTGCTGAGCATTTAATTAATATTAAAAAACTTGCATTTGAAACAAATCCTGTAAACAAAGGACAAAGTC
>PFVA01000084.1:0-734 GCA_002790365.1 Ignavibacteriales bacterium CG_4_9_14_3_um_filter_30_11 | reverse complement strand
AAAGTAGTACAAAATGTTTCAGCTTCAAGCTCTTCTTTTATGAAAGACATTGAAGAAAGATTAAGAGCAAGAGCAGGAAATCTTCCTTTAGAAAAATCATTTGCTGAAAGCAAACCAAAACAGGTTGAGTCTATAAAATCTGATGGTAAGAAATCTGTTACATTTGGTGCCGGTATTAGCGAGGAAGAAATAAAGAAAATTATTAGTGAGTTTAAAAGATAATAATCTGAATACATTTTGATCTTAAGGTGGGGTGTATGAAAAAATTACTTTTTACTTTTCTTTTAATTTGTTGCAATACATTTTCAATATTTGCTTTATCCAATCATTTAGCTCAAGTAGATTCAATAGAACAAACAAAAGTTGTAAAGAAAACAAATTTGATTTATGGTGAAGTAGGTGGGAATGGTCTATTACTATCCATTAATTATGAAAGATATCTCATTGATAATTTATAAGGCTGTCACGGTACGACCGTGACAGCCAAATATAATAAAGGGACATGCTCTCAAACCCTAAATTTTAAACCAATCTTCAACTTTTATATTTTCACTTTTTATGTGATAATACTCATTTGTCTCATTTGAGTATTTATAATCTTTTTTCCACTCTTCAATGTTTTCAACTATTTCTTTGATTGAATTAATTATAAAATATAATTCATCGTTTGTCATTGTGGGGTGTAGCGACATTCTAACCCAGCCAGGTTTTTCTGAAAGATCGCCATGGTTAAT
>PFVA01000125.1 GCA_002790365.1 Ignavibacteriales bacterium CG_4_9_14_3_um_filter_30_11 | reverse complement strand
TAACTATGCAGCAGTTATTCTTTTGGTTGATGCATTGGGAGTAATTCCATTTATTAAGTTAAGGCTGGAAAGAAAAGCAGGTAAATTTTCAGCTCTTAAAATTATTAACATCTGTATTAATGTTGTTTTAAATCTTTATCTCATTCTGATTTTAAAATTAGATATTGAAGCCATATTTGTTGCTAATGTTGTTGCATCTTCAGTTACTTATTTATTATTGTTCCCATCTGTAGTTAAAAATTTAAGATTTAAAATTAATTCTGAACTTTTAAAAAGTTTATTAAAATTTGGTCTACCGTATTTTCCTGCCGGATTGGGCGCAATATTAATACAGGGAATTGACAGACCAATACTTGGTCATCTTACAGATATGGGTACGGTTGGTGTGTATTCTGCAAATTATAAACTCGGTATTTTTATGATGTTGTTTGTGAGTATGTTCCAATTTGCCTGGCAGCCTTTTTTCCTTCAAAACGAAGATGTAAAAAACGCCAAAGAACTTTTTTCAAAAGTGTTTACTTATTTTGCATTAGTAGGCAGTGTTGTTTTAGTTCTCATTTCGCTTTTTATTTCTGATCTTGTTAAGATAAATATATTTGGTCATTCAATAATTGGTTCAGCATATTGGGGTGGTCTGAACATTGTTCCCGTTATTCTTTGCGGGTATTTATTTTATGGCTTCTATGTTGTATTTACAGCCGGCGTCTATATAAAAGAAAAAAGTATTTATATCCCTTTTATAACACTTGGCGGAGCATTAATTAATTTAGTTTCAAATTTTGTTTTAATTCCCTTATTTGGAATGATGGGTGCAGCATTTTCAACATTAATTAGTTATTTGTTTATGTCTGCAGCTTTGTATTTAGCAACACAAAAATTTTACAAAATTAAATATGAATTTTTGAGAGTCGGGAAAATATTTTGGGGGATTTCTGTAATTGCCTTTATCTATTATTGGAATTTAGATAAAGGCGGACTTGTATTAATTTACAAATTTTTGTTAGCCGTATTATTTATTATTTACATTATGATTTTTGTTGTTGATAAACAAGAAATAAGAGTACTAAAAGAAAAACTTTTCAAATCTACCTAAAAGGGTTTTTGTGAAAAAAATTGAATTAAAAATTAAAAGACTGTCAGATGAATTTAACGACATTTCACTTCCTGCTTATTCAACGGAAGGTAGCAGTGGAATGGATATTAGAGCTGCAGTAAATAATGAAGAAATAATTCAATCCGGAAAGGTAAAACTTATACCTACAAATATTGCAGTTGAAATTTCCAAAGGTTTTGAAATACAGGTAAGACCAAGAAGCGGGCTTGCGGCAAAATACAGTATTGGTGTGTTAAATTCACCGGGTACAATTGACTCAGATTACAGAGGCGAAGTGAAAATTATACTTTTTAATTTTGGAGAAAATAATTTTGTAGTTAAACGCGGGGACAGAATTGCACAACTGGTTCTTGCCAAAACATATTCGGCAAAAATTATTGAATCCTCTAATTTGATTGAAACAGAAAGAGGCGAAGGTGGGTTTGGACATACGGGGAAGTTGTAAAACGGAAAACAAAAAATTCCCGATGTTTTCCACTACTGCTGACAAGTAAAAACGACTGGGATTTTAAAAAAGAACAAGTGTAAAATGATTTTACACTTGGTAATATTTACTTATAAAAAAAGGTAACTTTTACATAAGCAAAAACCATACACTTTAAATTTAGGATAAAATCAACATTTCTTTTTTAGCATAATTTTTGCTGTATAATTTGTGCAAACAAATAACTATTTTCTATAATCTGCTATTATAACAGGGTCAATAAAATGAGAACAAAAATTAAGCTATGTCTCTTTCTTCTCCTCTTTGCCTTTTCC
>PFVA01000063.1:265-4923 GCA_002790365.1 Ignavibacteriales bacterium CG_4_9_14_3_um_filter_30_11 | reverse complement strand
CTCAATGCTTTTGTTGATTTGAAATTTCATCCATTGGCTACAGTGCGTGCAGGACAATGGCAGCTTAACTTTACTTATGAAGGATGGCAGCCATCTAATACATTGTCGTTCATTACCCGCTCCAATGTCATTCAACACATCGCCGCAAACTACGGCACCGAAGGGCGGACCTGTTCTTCGTGACATCGGTGTAGCGTTGCGTGGTGCTTGGGAAGGAAACATTCCCGGCGGATATGAGGCGGGCATTATCAGCGGCAACGGCGGGAACAAGACCGACAACAACAGCAATAAAGATTTTTACGGACGCGGTTGGATTTCGCCATTGAAGGGATTATTGGTAGGTGTTTCCGGCTTAGGTGGAAAGGAAGGTCCTTTTGCCACTTTCGAAAGTAAGCGGGGAATAACCATTTGGGGAGTTGATGCCAGCTTTGAGTATGAAGCTTTCCGAAGCCGGGTAGAATATCTTGCAGCTAATTACAACAGCACGACAGGAGCAGCGGAAGAAAGTCCACATGGTTTTTATCTCTGGGCTGGTTACAAAGTGATTCCTTCATTAGAGGTTTTAGCCCGTTACGATGAATTGGATATCAATCCCGATGTGAGTGGTCAGAAGATTAATTATATTACACTTGGAGTAACTTATACATTTATAAAAGGCACTCACTTTATGATTAACTATATAATCAGAAATGCTGATGACACGCTCAACCTTGCGCGTATGCGTAATTCCGAAATGGTGCCGGCGGGTTTGGGACTAACTACTAAGCCGGGATTTTCTGCAACTAATATTGGAAACATTCTTTTGGCACAGTTGCAGGTATCTATCTAATGACCGGTTTATCACAAATAATACTTGGAGCGTTTTTACTGAGCATTGTTCACGCATCAATACCAAACCATTGGATACCTTTAGTTGCTCTATCAAAAGCAGAAAAGTGGAATGAAAAATTAACCCTTGGTATTACGGCAATTGCTGGTTTTGCTCACACGCTTAGCACAATAATCATTGGAATCATAGTAGGATTTTTTGGTTACAAATTATCCAGTTCGTATACATTTATAGTTGGAGTAATTGCACCAAGCATCTTGATACTACTTGGAATTATTTATCTTATTCTTAGTATCAGAGGTAATAAACATCACCACCACAATCACGATATTCATATAGATGATGTAAAGAAAAAAACTACTACTGCTATAATTCTTACGCTTACAATTTCAATGTTCTTTTCTCCTTGCCTTGAAATTGAAGCATACTTTTTTGTTGCAAGCAAACTCGGCTGGCAAGGGATTATTACTGTCTCTGTTATTTATACTATTATTACAATTGCGGGAATGCTTTTGCTTGTTTGGCTTGGAATGAAAGGTGTGAGAAAAATTAAATCACATTTTCTCGAACATCACGAAAAAACAATTACCGGAATTTTATTAGTGCTTTTAGGAATTGCGGGATTTTTTATAAACTAAAGTGTAAAATGAAAAAATATCAACTAAAAAATATTGACTGCGCTTCGTGTGCTGCTAAGATTGAAAACGAACTGAAAAAATTAAAGGATGTAAAATTTGTCTCGGTTGATTTTGCGACTTCAACACTGCACATTGAAACTGACAACATAGATAAAATAAAAATTAAGATTAAAGAAATTGAACCGGAGGTGGAGGTAATTTTACCTTCATCAGTCGAACCTTTCGCGAAAACCTCATTTACAATTAACGAATTAGCTGAAAACAAATTTACGATTATCAAAATAGTTTTGGTTATCGCAATTTTAATATTCGGTATGGCGTATGAAAATTTAATCCACAATACACAATTCAAATGGGCTGAGTATTTGGTATTCATCACAGCTTACTTAATCAGCGGCTGGAAAGTAATTTTGAAAGCTGCAAAAAATATTTTCAAAGGCAAAATCTTTGATGAAAATTTTCTAATGACAATTGCAACAATCGGCGCATTCGCATTAGATGAAATGGCTGAAGGCGTTGCGGTTATGTTGTTTTATGTTGTTGGAGAATTGTTCCAGGATATTGCAGTCAATCGTTCACGGAAATCCATTAAAGCATTGTTAGAAATAAAACCCGATTATGCGAATCTGAAAACTAACGGAGAAACAAAAAAAGTTTCACCGGAAAGTGTAAAAGTCGGAGAGCACATAATTGTAAAAACCGGTGAAAAAATTCCATTGGACGGAGAAATAATTGAGGGAAATTCATTTGTTGAAACATCTGCATTAACAGGCGAAAGTGTTCCAAGAAAAGTGAGAGAAAAAGACATTGTCTTAGCAGGAATGATTAATCAATCGGGATTACTGACAATTAAAGTAACGAAACTATTTAATGAATCATCTATCTCAAAAATTCTTGAACTTGTGGAAAATGCAACGAGCAAAAAAGCACAAACAGAAAAATTCATTACAACATTTGCAAAATATTATACTCCGGTTGTAGTCTTTGGTGCATTGCTGCTTGCGGTTATTCCACCATTGTTTTTTGCGGGACAAACATTTACCGACTGGATTTACAGAGCGTTGGTGGTGCTGGTAATTTCTTGTCCTTGCGCTTTGGTAATTAGCATTCCGCTTGGTTACTTCGGTGGAATTGGCGGAGCGTCTAAAAAAGGTATCCTTGTGAAAGGGTCAAACTTTCTTGATGCATTAACTAAAGTTAAAACTGTTGTATTTGATAAAACCGGAACATTAACTAAAGGAGAGTTTAAAGTTTCCGAAATAACAACCGTTAACGGATTTAGTAAAGAAACCATTCTTGAATATGCCGCTTATTCCGAAGCTCATTCAAATCATCCGATTGCAAAATCAATAATGGAAGCATACGGCAAAGGATTGGATAATACCAGAATAAAAAATGTTGAAGAAATTTCAGGTCACGGAATTAGAGCTGTTGTTGATGATAAAGAGATTTTAATCGGTAATGACAAACTGCTTCATAAAGAAAATATCGAACACGATGTTTGCAATGTCGAAGGCACTGTAGTTCACGTTGTTGTGAATAAAAAATATGCAGGACATATCATTATTTCTGATAGAATAAAAGATGATGCAATCGAAACTGTGAGCAGCTTGAAACAAAAAGGAATAAAAACCGTTATGCTTACAGGCGACAACAAAAGTACAGCGGAAGTTTATGCAAAGAAGCTTGGTATAAAAGAATATTATTACGAGTTGCTGCCGGAAAATAAAGTTGAGCATATTGAAAAGTTAATCGAACAATCCAACAAAGGAGATAATGTCGCATTCGTTGGCGATGGAATAAACGATGCGCCGGTAATTGCCCGTGCAGATGTCGGAATTGCGATGGGAGCTCTCGGTTCAGATGCAGCAGTGGAAACTGCGGATGTAGTGCTTATGACAGATTCTCCAATGCAGGTTGTACATTCAATCGAAATAGCAAAACGAACAAGAATGATAGTCTGGCAGAATATTGGATTTGCAATGGGAGTTAAATTATTCTTTATAATCCTCGGTGTTTTTGGAATAGCTACAATGTGGGAAGCTGTGTTTGGAGATATGGGAGTTGCGATAATTGCAATATTGAATGCAATGAGGGTGATGAAAGCTTAACGGGTGACCTTTCGGCGGTTTAATTACATCAGCACTGTTCACGCTGGTAGTGCTGCCGACAATATTTCAGTGGGTTGAGGAAAGAAAGACAAAAACGGAATGATACGAAACAAGAACTAGTTGCAACGGAACTAGAACAGGAAAGAGATAGGGAAAGAACTTTTCAATGTTAGTAACTGAAAGCTCTTTGAAATAAATGATCTAAAAATTAATTACTCTATCTGACTCAACTGTCCACACGGTTAATTCAGCCATAGTGCTTAATTGAGTTCCTTCAATTAGGGGAAGATTTTTAATTCCTCTTGCATCGGCACAAGTGCCGCAAATTTTAACTTGTCCGCCTTTGTTTAAAACTGACTTCAACATTCTTTCAATATTATAATATCCATTTGGTGTATTCTGATTTGGCAAAGCACAAGTAGCTGCATCAGCCATTAGAAAAATTCTCACTTCATTTTCAGGATGGTCTTTCTGTATTTGCATTGCAAGACGAAAAGCATTGTAAGCTTTTTCAGTTCCATACGGGGCATCGTTAATTAAGATGAGAATTTTCATTATTGTTTCCCTTTGTTATTTTTTTCGTTTTTCAGATTTTTTTTTATTCCAACAATTCCATAATGATAAGGCGGAATTGGAAACGGATATTTATCAATTTTAAACCCGGCTTGTTCTATCCAGTTCTTACATTGTTCCGGCCTGGGTCTTATTTCCATGGATGGTCCGCGAGGTGTAGAGGGGTCATAATTCCAATGGATTATGCCGGCTTTACCATTTTGTCTTAAAATCCTTTTAGCTTCGTTTAATAATTTTACCGGCTCTTCAGAGTGAAGAATATTGAACAGCATTACATAATCAATAGAATTGTCATTAAGTCCTGTTCCTTGGGTTACAAAATCGGTTTCAATAACTTTGATGTTACTGATATTTCTTTCTGCCGTTTTGTTCCGCAAAGATTTAATCATTCCGGGTTCTACATCAATAGCGTATAGTATTCCGGTAATAATTTTTGCAGCCGGAATTGAAAAAGTGCCGTAGCCAGAACCAAATTCAGCTGCATCTTTAATATTTTTGTCAATCCCT
>PFVA01000063.1:0-207 GCA_002790365.1 Ignavibacteriales bacterium CG_4_9_14_3_um_filter_30_11 | reverse complement strand
TCCCGCTGTCTCTTATTTTCATAATAATTTGCTTATCAGCACTTAGTAATTTGAATACGTAAAACATTCGCGAATTGGCGGCGTTATTTATTGCCGCTAATGCGCGAATAAAACAATTAATATTATAACTTAATTGGAATGCCAAACATCTTTCCACCAAGAACAAGCATATTTTTATAAATAGACTTTATCAACCCTACAGGAGCC
>PFVA01000085.1:2689-5067 GCA_002790365.1 Ignavibacteriales bacterium CG_4_9_14_3_um_filter_30_11 | reverse complement strand
GCCCCTGTTTAAATGATATTTAAGATTAGCAATACTGTTATCAATAGAAGCTCCGGTTATTTGTTTTGCTATTTCTAATCTTTTAAGTTTGTTTGTATGAAAGTTAACCTGTTTGATTAATAGATTTCCTGAACAGCTGCGCTCTGCGGGAATAAAAGTACCCCCATAATTCCCATTAAAGCTGAACAAATGCAAAGGAATTTGATTGTGTGACAAGAAGTGCACCAGGCGGGAGTTGAAATTAACCGTTCCGAAGGATATTATGGAATCGATACTTTCAACCGGTATGCACTTCTTTTCACCGGCGGGCAGAAGAATATCTTCCCCCAAAAGATATTCCTGTTTTACTTTTACTTCTTCACTATAGTCCTCATCATCTGATTCCTTGAGAACTTTCTCTATCCAAAGAGTATTTTCTTTTCTTCTTATAATTGTATCTGAAAAAATGTAGATATTCTGTTTCATTAATTTATTCCTTTTGCTGTTTTATTTTTCTTTTTACAAAGTACTTTAACCAGATAAACACTATCACAAGTATTGTTAATCCAAGCCAAATTCCGTGTACAGTTCTTGTTAGAAATAAAATGCCCGCAGTTATAAACAAGACAAAATATCCGACCGGCTTAGGCATCCTTTTAAATATTATCTGCTTAAACACCATTACCAAACCAGCAGATAGAAGAAAAGTGCCGATTACTAGAAACATTGCTTACTCCTTTTTATTATTTATTGTAAAACCAATTTTATTTGTACAGGTGATTTTTCCGTCTTCCTTTACTGAACTGCCCTGGCTTTCGGTGTTTTTAAGCAGAACTTAATCCAAAGCATTTTGTATAATTAAGGGTATAGTTTCTTCAAAGATTATACCTATAGCTTTGCCTATTTCCGCACCTTTTTTTGCGGTCAATCGCTTTTCCTATTTGAGCACCTATAAGTTTATAATTCATTTTTATCATCCGTTATATTTAGTACGCAAATATAAAATGAGAATATAGAATTATATAGAATAGAAATGTTTCGGAAATGTTTCTGCGAAGTTAAATTTGTGGGAATAATATTTTGATTCGTCCGAGTGGTATGGGGATAAAGTATTTAGACTCGCCGTAAACTTTCTCTACTTCAATAATAAATTGCATAGCTATTTCGTAATCAGTTATTAGCTGTAATATTTTTTTGTTAATCTTTGTCCGTTTTGAACGGAAATCTCTTGCGTCGAAGCCCTTTTGCCAGGATTTTTTTTGATTTTCGCGTAAATAGTAATAAGGATAATAGGATTCCAGATAGCCGGTAAATTGACTGGTTGTATCAGGTGAGGTAATATCGTAAATAGATATTTTATTTTTTTGTTTTGTTTTCTGATCAACAAAGAAATAGTAGAAAAGGAATTCCATTGGTTCCAGGTTTATGGAATTATTTCCATAGCTTAGTTCCCTTTTGCCAATATCGCAAATAAGTTTATTCTGATCACTGAGAACTTTTAACCGGTTTTGTGTAAAGCTTACAATCTGGTCAAAGTTCAATTCCATTAAATTTTTACCTTTAATTTCATAAGAAAGAATGGCGCGAAGCCTTACGAAGGGAATATCAGAAAGTTGCAGAGCAGCCGCTTCTTTTTTGTTAAGTGGATAAAAGCCTTTGAATTCGTACTTTTCACTTGTAAGCACGTGTAAAAGCCTGTCCCTTTCGCGTGCAAAAAGGGATAAGGCATTAGCAATATGCACGCTCATTGATTTACGTCCGCCTGTAATGGAACAAAATATAATGTCACCTGCATTGCTTGTTTTATCCCTTAAAAATAAAGATACTTTGTTCGGAAAAAGAATATTATCCTTATCGGAACGGATATCGGACAATTCAATTGATTCTTCTCTAGCTACGATAATGTGTTTATCATTATTATTAAAAAGAGGTATCCTTAATTTATATTTTTTACAAAGATTGCTAATTTCAGTTTTTAAGGCAGTTTTAGGAGTAGCAGGATGTTTGTCTAAACCCAGTATTACATCACGTCCACGTCGCGTAGTAATCACATAAATTTCATCAATTAAAATTTTTTCTTTTACTGAAAGACAGAACAAAG
This sequence comes from Ignavibacteriales bacterium CG_4_9_14_3_um_filter_30_11, assembly GCA_002790365.1. Taxonomy (GTDB): domain Bacteria; phylum Bacteroidota; class Ignavibacteria; order Ignavibacteriales; family Ignavibacteriaceae. The sequence goes on along the minus strand of PFVA01000085.1, from coordinate 2,987 downwards.
TTTCAGTAACAATCTGAGGAGTTAAACCAGAAACACAAACAAGAATATTTTTATTTTTCATATTTAAATAAATTTAATTACCATCGTAGCACAGATTAGCAATCTGTGCCCAAAAAACAAAAGCAAAACACCCCGTAGCACAGATTAGCAATCTGTGAGACAATTCCCCTGTTTTTAGTTGCAACACAGGTTGATAACCTGTGCTACGAATTTCAATTAGTGATTTTAATATATGGATCATATTACCAAATATTTTTTTTGGCAATACGAATACTTCCATTCTTCCCAGGATTTTACA
>PFVA01000085.1:0-2677 GCA_002790365.1 Ignavibacteriales bacterium CG_4_9_14_3_um_filter_30_11 | reverse complement strand
ACCGGATTCATTAATACATATCTAATTACAAAGAACAATTCTTTATCATCCCGAACCAGGCGGTCAAAACTTTCGTCCTGCCAGAATTTACCGGAACGATTCAAAAGAAGATTACATTTCCGTGAAGAAATCCTCTTTATAGACTGCATTATTTTACTAACGCCTTTATTATTTTCCAATAATTCAAATACAAGATGAATGTGATTAGGCATAATAGTGTAACAAATTAATTTGTAATCTTTTCCATCGGGATAATGTAAAGTATTGGCGACAACATCAGCAATTTCCTTTAATACAAGATATTTTTGGCCATAACATAATGAATCAAGAATTGAGTCATATTTTTTAAAAGGCTTTTTTTGCTTGATATCCACCGCATTAGTTATTTTATCATTTAAATCTTCAAGTTTATCAATAGGAATTGAATTAACAAGACGATAAGTAATAAAATAAATACCCTCATCAAAAAATAAATGAGGCAGATTTCGTCTATGAAAAGATCGTTTCATAAAAAACTTCTAATAAAACTGTCTGACATTAACCGATATGAAATTCGCTATTTATATATCTTAAATCAATAATTACCGTAACACATATTAGCAATCTGTGCCCAAAAAACAAAACCAAAACACCCCCGTAACACAGATTACTAATCTGTGTTTACGATTATCAGTATTTATTAATACATTCGAAATCTAACAAAACTAAACTCACTTAATTTAAGACCCTTTGATTCAGTTAACATTCTATTTGTAGTTGATGCGACACAAGTAATGTTAAGTTTTTTTAATTCTCGTACAAGAGCAAAACAAAAAGTCAATTCACCCATTATATGTATAGCATTATTTTTATCATTTGATGAGGATATGACATCAAGACAAATATCTTTGTAATCATTTGCAAGAGCAGCAATTAAATCTTCATCTGCTTCGGGTGGAATTTGCGGAAAATCTATATCAACTACTTTCCCGTATAATTCATTTGCAGTTTTAATCTGCAAATCAGACCAGTTATCGGATGGATGGTTGGAGAGGTTAATGAGCATCGTCAATCATTAAATACTATTGTTGAAAGATTTTCGTACAACACATTAAGTTTATTTTTAAGCTTAGTATGGGTTTTTGCTTCATTTGTATAGCCGCCATGGTTTATATCATTCCGTATGTCAGTAATTTTATCATATAGTTTCCTTACATTTTGAAAAAACTGCAGTTGCAAAATCTGATGTACTAATTCTTTATTCTCTGCAGCAGATTTTTCCCACTTTGCATCCTCAATTTTTCTACTGGCGATAGCAAATGATTGAGCAGCAATTTCTCTGTTCTTTTTTACTGTCCAATCAGTTGAAACATCGTAAAGAATTTTAGTGATAATATTCTCTTGCATAAAAGTAGTAGCTTGCTGATCAAGATTATGGTCAATACACCATTTAACAGCAAGAAATCCGTTTTGAATATCATCATTCTGAAATTTATCAATTTTCATTTGTATTTGTTCAAATAAGGGTGCAAGCGGTTTAATGAGTATTTCATCATTTTTAAGATTATCAAGAGATTGATGAAGTTTTTTGAAATCGAAATTAATTAAATCCTTACCTCTGCAAAGTGAAATCATTTTACACAACTCATCAAGTTGATTAACAAAATCAGTTGGGTTATTAGCACCATTAAGTACCGAAGTGTTTGTGTTTCCTGCATCTTTAATTAATTCAGAAAATTTCGAAGTGTTTGCGTTACTAAGAAAATCATATGTAGCAATAGTCCAATTTTGTAGTTCACTAAAAGCAGTAAGATCAAGTATGGGAGCTATTCTATCCTGCGGATTAATTTTTAAAACATTAGCAATTGATCCAAGTTTTTCAAACGCAGCGTAATAAATACCGGATACTTTAATATTTTTTAATTGTTTAGCGTAGTTTAACAAAACTGTTAAAAGCATCGGAAGCGATCTGAAAGCATGAGTTACATCAATTATCACTTCCTCATTTTTTTCAAATGAGTTGTAAATTATTTCAAATATTTTCCATATATCACTTTCGGTATAACCTTCAGGTATATCATAGGGTATGATTTTACTTTTAGTGTCTAGTTTTTGTAATCTAGAAAACAACCCATCATTTATTTTGGGTAAACCGTCTTTATTATTATGACCGTTATCAATCCAGTTTTTCTTTTTTGCTTCTTGTGTTAAAAATATTCGGATTTCCGAATTTTCGTCCCAGTCAGAGCAAAACAACTTAACGATATCTTCCTGAACATATTTTACAACATCATTACTAATTCTGTCCTGAAATGAATGTCTGCATTCGAGGTAATCGTTTGTTCCTAAAATGGATATAAGTGTTTTTTTCATTAAGTAGTTTTATCTCTCTTAACCTGCAAAACCAGGGCACAGATTTGGTAATCTGTGCTACGGGTGATTGAAATTAAATTTTATTGTAAATGGCATACCAAATTGAACTACAAAACTAATGTTGCTTCTTTTTGGTTTCAGTTACTTTGAATTTTTGTTTGAGACGTTCCATTAGGTCAATAAAGGTTTCTGAAGAATTACCGACAGCATTTGCTTTATTAAAAAAGAAACTAAAATTGCTTGTTACAAATTCTTTTTGATCATCTGAATATAAAACTACCCACCCAATTGGGTAATATTGATTATTATCTTTTATATAAGTACG
>PFVA01000070.1 GCA_002790365.1 Ignavibacteriales bacterium CG_4_9_14_3_um_filter_30_11 | reverse complement strand
ATAAACAACAGGTTCAATAACCGACTCACTTGTAAATAAGTTTTGGTAAATTTCTGTAGAAGCATTTTCACCGACACTGACCCCTGCAAGAGAAGCCAAACCGGAAAGCTGTCCAAGCATACTGCTGCTTTTGTTACCATAATCAGGCAAAATTGTTACTGTACTGTTGTAATATGGTTTTGCAAGGAACAGCAAATAGGCTATAGTTAAAATTAATACCGCAGTGTTTATAATTACAAATTTCCATCTTGCTTCCCAGAGATTTAGGATGTATGGGCGCCATTTTTCCACTGTGAGCTTGAAGCGTTCGTCAAAGGGAAGTGTTTCTTCATAATCCCTATAAGGATTTTGTTGTTTATTTATTTCGTTGTTTTGTTTTTTGTCCATTTTTTTACAAAAAGTATAAAGTTAAAAGTATAATGTATAAAGGCTAACCCTGTGAAATATTTTCAAATTTAATTCTGAATATAATGAAAATATTATCTTTCCATTTAGTCAAAAACTGTATCAATGCTTTATTTCACGGGGTAAAGTAAATCACAATTGTTATTTTCTATTTTTGCTTGCATTGGTGTATGTTGCACCTAAAATATTTTGAATAAATTAACTTCTTGCATATAAAAATATTTTTCTAACTTCTTCAATTATTTTATCGTTGTCACAATCCGATAGTTTGAGTGAAAGCATTATTTTTTTTTCGGGAGTCATTCCTTTAAATCTGTTTTGTTCAAGCTCATCTTTGCTTATAGTCTCAATTTCTTTTTGCATATTTAATTAGTGGTCAGTAGTAAGTGTTCATTTTTCTTGGCGAACTTTGCGACTTGGCGTGAAATTGGTTCTCGCAAAGACGCTAAGCACGCAAAGTTTTTTTAACTGTTTCAAATGAATATTCTTCTTTGAACTTTACCTTTACTTTTAACCTTTATCTTTTTTACTTTTTCTGAATTTCAATAACAATTCTAAATCTGCTAAATCTTTTTTACGGCCGGATTCTTTTTTATTTTTTATAAGCATTTCGTAAGAAATAAAATTTGTTTCAATACTGCCAAGCTTTCCTGCAACTTTTGTATTATAAGCTTCATCAAAACCAATACCGGATATTGTTGTCATAAGATCAATCCTAACCGGAGCAACACCCAATTGAATTATAACATCATCTTTAACTAAATCATCTCTTGTAATATTTAGCCCTACAAATCCAAATTTAGTTAACATTTTTATGATTTTATCGGCATTGGATTTATCATTTTTTATAAAAATATCAACATCGCCTGTATTCCTGGGCTCCGAATAAAATGTAACTGCATAAGCTCCTACTATGAGATACTTAACATTAAATTCGTTTAATAATTTTAGAAACTCTGCGTAATCTTTTTCTACTTTCATTATAAAGTTCTTTTTTATTGAAAAGAATAATGTATTGTTCTCTCAATTCTTGCAGAATGCTTAATTTATCATTTGGGTTTACAGAAAGCCAATATTGTATATCAGCTTTTTCACTTTCTTCTTTTGTTGTTATTTTAATTTCTTTTTGCATATTTAATTAGAAGTTAGTAGTAAGTGTCCATTTTTCTTGGCGAACTTTGCGACTTGGCGTGAAATGGGTTCTCGCAAAGACGCTA
>PFVA01000213.1:20422-35035 GCA_002790365.1 Ignavibacteriales bacterium CG_4_9_14_3_um_filter_30_11 | reverse complement strand
TGATCTTTATTTACTTACAAATTGTCTGCCCAGAGGGCAGATTTTCCAATGGAAAATCTGGGTTTAATAAAAATTTATAATTGGTATTGCTTATTTGCAATCTAAATATTAAATTACACATAATGGGATTCATTAAGAACTACCCCCCCTTAATGGATCTTTCGGATGCCCGGTAGCCCTCCACCGGGCACATTTTTTTCTATTTTGAATAGAAAATGATTAAATTTACAGGTTACAGACTTCAAATAAAAATGAAGAGGCAACTATGGAAAAACTTCAATATGATATTAAAAAACGAACTTCTAAAATTGAATTACCTACAGAATTAGGATTCGGTAAACTATTTACGGATCATATTTTTGAAATGGAATATAATCCTGAGAAAGGTTGGCACAATCCTATAATAAAGCATGTAGAAAATTTATCTGTTCATCCTGGTTCAATGTTCATACATTATGGGCAAGCTATTTTTGAGGGGTTAAAAGCATTCAAAAGCGTTGACGGTAGAATCACTATTTTTAGGCCCAAAGATCACATCCAAAGATTAAATAATTCAGCTAAAAGAATTTGTATTCCGTTAGTTGACGAAGAGTTTTTACTTTACGCTTTAACAGAATTAGTTTCTATTGAAAGCGATTGGATTCCTACCAATCCAGGTGAATCATTATATATTCGCCCTGTTATCTACGGTATGGATCCTTCATTGGGTGTTAAACCTTCAACTAATTATAAATTATTTATTCTTTTATCTCCTGTTGGTGCATATTATCCAGAAGGTTTCAAACCTGTAAAAATATTAGTTCAGGATAATTATGTAAGGGCAGTAAGAAAAGGTCTGGGTGAATGTAAAACACCTGCAAATTATGCGGCAAGCCTTCTTGCTGCAAAAGAAGCAAAAGAAAAAGGATTTACTCAAGTACTTTGGCTGGATGGAATTGATCAAAAATTTCTTGAAGAAGTTGGTACAATGAATATCTTTGTAGAATTCAAAGATGAAATTGCTACACCAAAATTAAACGGAAGTATTTTACCTGGAGTGACTAGAAGATCTGTTATACAATTATTAAAGGATAATGGTAAAAATGTCACCGAAAGAGGAATTTCAATTGACGAAGTTATTGCTGCATATAAAAATGGAACATTGATTAGTTTGTTTGGTACAGGAACTGCTGCAGTTATTTCTCCTGTTGGTTGGCTAACTTATAAAGATTTAAAAATGACTTTAAACAATGGTGAACCAAGTAATATCGCTCAATATTTATTTGATCAACTTTCTTCTCTTCATATATTAAAAGTGGAAGATAAGTATGATTGGGTTGTTCAAGTAAATAACGAGGAAGTTGAAGCTTAATACTTATAAAAAATGATCTTTCAAAAAGACGCTTTTTTAAGCGTCTTTTTTTTTGTTAAAAAATATTTTACCTAACTATTGACAAGTGTACATTTGTTCACTATATTTATAGTAAACAAATGAACACTATATGAACAAAATATTAACAGATAGGCAACAAGATATTCTTGGTTTTATTCAAAATTTCAAAGAATTAAACGGATATCCTCCAACATTAAGGGAAATTGGTAAATCTTTTAATATATCTTCTACTTTTGGAGTAAAAAGGCATCTTGATGCTTTAGTTAAGAAAGGATTTATTAATATAGAAAGTAATGCAAGTCGTGGGATTTCAATTGTAAGTGAACAAAATACTAATTACCCAAATTATACAAATAATAATTCAAAAGAAATTCCGATTGTTGGAAGAGTAGCAGCAGGTGTTCCCATTACATCTTATGAAAATTTAGAAGGAACTGTTTCAATAGATTCTTCGTTTTTTAAAAGAGAGAATGAAGAAAATTTTGCTCTTAAAGTTAAGGGTGATAGTATGATAGATGAAGGGATTTTTGAAGGAGATCTTTTGGTTATTTCATCCCAACAAACTGCCAATAATCACGATATAATTGTAGCAATGGTTGATGGAGAGGCAACTGTAAAAACATACATTAATAAAAATAACACTATCACTTTGCTGCCTGCAAATAAAAATTATTTTCCGATTGTAATAGAATCGAAACAAGATTTTACTATAATTGGTAAAGTAAAAGGAGTATTAAGATGGATAAATTAAAAAATACTGATATTTCAAAATCTAACATTTTTATATCTGCTATTAACGGAAGATATGAAGTGCAATTCCTATATAATTTAACTCCAATTTTATTTCATCCATATTATATATCTAAAAATAAATTTGGGAAAAAAGTTTTATACGGAAGAATATCAAATTCATCGGCAATTGAAAAATTTGAATTTAAATATATGGCAAACATTAAAATATTAAAAAATAAAAAATTTTCGCCGATCATTCCTATAATGTCGATGGTGAGCTAAATAAGGCGAGGTAAGAAAATGATAAACGAAGAAACAAAAAGAAAACAAATAGATCTATTAGTAGAAGAATTTTGGAAATTAGGTTACTTAACAGTTAGCAGAAAATTTGGGACATATTTACCCGAACCACAATATGTTGGCAAATATTCAGTTGATATAGTAGCAAGATATAATAAAAATTATGCTATTGGCCTAGCCCTAAATGATGACGAATTACATAAATCAGATATAATGGAAGAAATTATTTATTTATCTTCAAGAAAAACAAAATTCACAAATAAAAAAGTAATGTTATTCCTAGGGGTTGAACCTGAACATTTTCAGAAAATGAGAATTCTCATAAGTTCATTAGAAGGTAATGTTAGAAAAAATATTAAACTTTTTAATCTATCTGAAAAACAGATCAGCACCAGACATTTAAGCAGATATCAGACCCGGTTATTTGTTTCTTAACAGTATAAATTACTTTTTTAACATACCAGCATTCATTTCGGCTATTTGATAGTTAAGATTAGTTAATTGATGGGTTTATTACCAATTAAAATCTTGACATTCAGGCTTCTTACCTTTAATTTTACACGCTTTAACTATATTTTACCTTAATAATAATCTAGGTCTTTTATTGTCCGCAAGTAAAAAGATATTTGATCAATTAAAACTATCCGGTGATATTCCACAGCATATAGCAATTATTATGGACGGTAATGGAAGGTGGGCTAAAAAAAGAGGGTTACCTCGTGCTGCAGGACATAAAAAAGGGGTTGATACAGTTAAAGAAATTACAGAAAATTGTGCAGAAATTGGTGTTAAATATTTAACTCTTTACACTTTTTCAACCGAAAATTGGAACAGACCAAAAGATGAAGTTTCCACATTAATGAGATTGCTTCTCAGAAGTCTGAAAGAAAGAGTATCAGAACTAAATGAAAATAATATTAGACTTTCAACGATAGGTAATATCTCAGCCTTGCCAAGCGCTGTTCAGAATGAACTTAAAGAGGCTATTGAAAAAACAAAGAATAACAACAAGATGACTTTAAATCTTGCGTTAAGTTATAGCGGAAGATGGGAACTAATAGAAGCAATAAAAAGTATAGGTAAATTAGTTTCACAAAAGAAAATAGATGTAGAAGATATTAATGAAAATAGTTTAAAAAATTACCTTACGACAAAAGATATTCCCGATCCTGATCTTTTAATAAGAACAAGCGGGGAATTTAGAGTAAGTAATTTTTTGCTTTGGCAAATCGCTTATACAGAATTTTTTATCTCTGATGTGTTCTGGCCAGATTTTAATAAACATCATTTAATTGATGCTATAAAAAGTTACCAAAACAGAGAAAGAAGATTTGGCAGAGTTAGTAATCAAATTAAAGAAAATAAGAAGGTAAAAGGCTTCAATAATGCCCAAATACACAGCTAAAACTCAGATAAAAACAATACTAATTATTATTCTTTTTTTATCTGTTATTCCTTCATTTGGACAGACAGAGGAAAATTCTTATAAAATTTTAGGTATTTCAGTTCAAGGAAATAAATCCGCAGATGTTGCTACTATAATTGCAAACAGTGGAATTAAAGAAGGAGATGAACTATTAATCCCAGGCGATAAAACTATGAATGCAATTCGTCAACTTTGGGGATTAAATATTTTTTCAGATATTAAAATCTTAATTGACAAACAAGTTGGAACAGGTGTATTCCTTTTAATTAAAGTTTTAGAATATCCAAGGGTTGAAAAAGTTGTTTATGCTGGAAATGATGAACTAGATGAAAAAGATTTTGAAGATGTAAATAATTTATTGAGAGGGCAAATATTAAAACCTCAGGAAGTAGAAAGATTAAAGGGAAGAATTATTTCTCTATATAATGAAGATGGATTTCTTAATGTAAATGTTCAAGCCGACAATTATGTATATTTTACAACCGATACTTCAAATGATGGAATTACTGTTTCTTGGAGAAAAGAAAATGATTTTTCAAAAGAGTATAAATTATTATATGAATTTGGCGATGACAGAACAATAAATAATTTAATCCCAAAAATTCAGGATAGAATTTTATTAATTTATACTATTATTGAGGGTGGTCAAATAACCGTAAGAGACATTTTATTTACAGGAAATAAAGCAATAGATTCAGATGATTTGATCTCTGAAATGAGTGAAACTAAGAAAGCCAAATGGTGGAAATTTTGGAGCGGTTCTAAATTTGATCCCAAAGGATTAAAAACTGATGAAAAAGAAATTATAAAATTTTACACTAGCCAAGGCTATAGAGATGCTGAAATTTTTTCTGATTCTTTAATTTTCTCTAATGATAGAGAAGATGTTAAAATTCTAATAAATATTGATGAAGGTCCTCTTTATCATATTAGAAATATTACATGGGAAGGCAATACAATTTATAATGATGAGATATTGAATTCTAGATTAGGATTTTTGAAAGGTGATGTTTATGATTTTGAAAAATTAGAAAGGAACTTAAGAGGTAATGAACAGCAATCAGATATTTATTCCTTATATCTTGATAATGGTTATTTGATGTTTAATCTGGATAAAACAGAAAATCGAATTCCAGGAGATTCGATTGATGTTTCTATAAGAATGCAAGAAAAAAATAGATTCAGAATTGGAAGCGTAGATATTACAGGTAATGATAAAACAATGGATAATGTTATAAGAAGAGAATTATATACATTACCTGGAGATTATTTTAACAGAGCGCTTTTACTAAGGAGTATTCAACAATTAGCTAACTTAAAATTTTTTAATGTAGAAAAGTTATATGGGCCAGAAGGTATTACCACTGGACTTGCTAATGATAGCACGGTTGATGTTGGCTTTAGTGTTTCTGAAAAATCAAGTGATTTCTTAAATGCTTCTCTTGGTTATAGTGGAAGTTTTGGTCTTAGTGGATCAGTAGGGTTTACCCTTACAAATTTTTCTCTAGCACATCCATTTTCATTGGGCGGCGGACAAATACTTAGCTTTAACTGGCAGTTTGGTGTAGGTAGTCTATATAGAACTTTTACTCTTGGTTTTACTGAACCATGGTTATTCAACTCACCAACACTTGTTGGTTTTCAAGTTTTTGATACAAGACAACAATTTGTGTACGATCTAAGACAAACTGGTGGATCATTAACTTACGGTAAAAGATTGACCTGGCCGGATGACTTTTTTAATTTTAGAGCCTTGTTCAAATTTCAAAGAAATGATGTTATATCCGGTGGAGGATTTTTTCAAGAAGGTAAAACTCAAGAGTATACTTTTGGTGCAACAATTTCCAGAAGAAATGTAGACAATCCAATCTTCCCTTCATTAGGATCAACTTTAGATTTAGATGCCCAAATTTCAGGTGGCCCTTTTCTTCCTGGAGATGTTGACTATTTTAAGATAAATTTTAAAACAGAATGGTATAGAAGATTATTTAATTCGAATAGAGTTTCTTTATACACAACTGCAGACTTGGGATATATAAAAGAAATTGAAGCAGGGACCCCTATTCAACCATTTGAATTTTATTTTATGGGAGGTAATGGTTTAGTAATTGCTACTACTCCATTAAGAGGGTATGCAGATAGATCAATCGGACCTAAAAATGTTAATGGAAATGTTGTTGGTGGAAGAGTGATGACTAGATATACTGCTGAACTAAGAGTTGCTGTAGCATTGGAACCAATTCCATTTTATTTGTTAGCTTTTGTTGAAGCTGGTAATGTTTTTGAAAATATTGAAACAACGGATCCATTCAATTTAAAAAGATCTGCAGGATTTGGTGCTAGGTTATTAATTAACCCGGTTGGTTTAATTGGATTTGATATTGGTTACGGTTTTGATAGAAAAGTTGTAGATGGATTCGATCCTAAATGGGAATTCCATTTCCAATTTGGTAAAGGATTTTAATTGTGTTTATTTCAAATTAATAATAAAAGGTGAAAATAGTGAAAAAGTACTTAATGATTATAGCTGCTGTATTTTTATTAGGAGCTGTAAGTTTTGCACAAACAAAAGTTGGCTTTATTGATTCACAACTAATACTACAACAACTTCCTTTAGCAATTAAAGCACAAGGTGATTTAGATGCTTTGACAAATATGTGGAGCGCTCATATTGATAGCCTAACAAAAGAGCTACAAGATGACTACACAAATTATCAAAAGAATGCTAAAACTTATGATAAAGCTAAATTAGAAAGTGAACAAAAAAGACTAGTTACTAAACAACAAGTTATTGATGATTATAAAAAAGTAAAATTTGGTCAGCCAAATGGTGAGATATATAAAAAAAATGACGAAATATTTGGTCCGGTAAAAAAGCAAATTTATCAAGCCATCCAAGATGTTGCTAAATCTGAAAATATGCAGTTTATTTTTGATAAAGCCGGTGATGCAATATTGTTATATGGAGATCCCACATTTGATGTTACATACAAAGTACTAGATAAGTTAAAAACCAGCAAATAAGCCACATAATTTTAAATAAAGGTTCTTACAATTAAATTAATAGTAGAAGTTACTTTAATACTATAGTAAGAATCTTTTTTTAATTAATTCTTCCCTTCATTTATTTCTTCCCTTTCATTTTGTAATTATAATATCTTTTCTTAGTTTCTTATTAAATCTATTTCTAATAATAAATTAAAGGAGTAAGTATGTCTATGATGAAAGAATTTAAAGCATTTGCTATGCGTGGCAATGTTATGGATATGGCAGTTGGTATTGTTATAGGTGCTGCATTTGGAAAAATTGTAAGTTCATTTGTTTCCGGAGTTTTAATGCCACCATTAGGATTGTTACTTGGGGGAATAAATTTTTCAAGTTTTGTTTTAGTCTTAAAGGAAGCAACAGAAACTAATCCAACCGTTACATTACAATACGGATCATTTATAAATACTGTTATTGATTTTCTAATAATTGCTTTTGCAATATTTATTGTGATAAAGGCTATGAATTCTATGAAGAAAAAAGAAGAAGAAAAACCTGCTTTACCTCCCAAACCGTCAGAAGATATTGTATTACTTAGCGAAATTAGAGACCTATTAAAAAAATAGATTAATTTTATTTTTCTCAAAGGAGAATAAGAAATTATTCTCCTTTTCTTATATTAAAACCTATCAGATATTATTATATTAGCATGAATTATATAAAAGAAATTCTTAAGTTAAATCATTGATTCTCAATTATTTAAGTCTTTATAAATTTTTTTAACAAGGTTTGACAATGAAAAAAGTCATCTTATTTATATTTGGATTATTAATAATCACCTCAAGTAACTCATTAGCTCAATTAAAAATTGGTTATGTTGATTCTGAAACAATAATGCAAAAATTGCCTGATGCTCAAGATGCACAACAAAAACTAGATGATTTAGTAAACAGTTGGAGAACCGAATTAATTAAAATGCAAAGCGATCTTAAAAACAAACAAGCAGATTTTGAAAAGAAAAAATTGATAATGTCTGAAAAAACCAAAGCAGAAAATGTAGATGAATTAGGTAAATTGGAAAGATTAATAGATCTGTACAGAGATAAAAAATTTGGCTCTAGAGGTGAACTCTTTCAAAAACAAAACGAGTTAATGAAACCGATTCAGAATAAATTGTTTACTGCTATTAAAGAAATTGCAGAGGAGGAAAACCTTGATTTTGTTTTTGACAGAACAAGCGACATAACTTTACTTTATGCCAAAGAAAAATATGACATTACCAATCTTGTCCTTCAAAAACTAAAATTGGAATAGTCTTTGATGGATATTAAAATATCAGAAATTGCTGAGTTAATTAACGGAGTAGTAATTGGCGATAAGAATATTACAATTAATAATTTGGCCAGAATACAAGATGCAAAAAAAGGGGAATTAACTTTTTTATATTTATCCTCCTATGAAAAATTCTTAAAGACAACTCAAGCCTCAGCAATAATAACTAGTGAAAAATTTATAAGTAAAAGAAAAGATATTACTATCTTAAAAGTAAAAGATCCTGATAAAGCATTTGTAAAAGTAATTGAAAAATATTTTACACCGGAATTTAAATTTTCTGGAATTGATAAAACAGCTTTTGTGGATGATAAATCTCAATTAGGCAAAAATGTTACGATTGGAAAAAATGTTGTAATTTCTGCAGGTTGTAAAATAGGAGATAATTCAAAAATTTTACACAATACAGTTATACTTGAAAATGTAATTATAGGAAATGAAACATTAATATATCCAAATGTAAGTGTTAGAGAAAATTCTATAATTGGTAACAGAGTAATAATACATTCCGGAACTGTAGTAGGTTCAGACGGTTTTGGTTTTAATCCTGATGAAAAAGGAGTTTATCATAAAGTACCTCAAATAGGAAATGTAGTAATTGAAGATGATGTTGAACTTGGTTCAAATGTTTCAATTGATAGAGCTGCCATTGGTTCAACTATTATTAAAAAAGGAGTTAAAATAGATAACCTTGTACAAATTGCACATAATGTTACTATTGGTGAAAATACAGTAATTGCATCCCAAACCGGAATTTCAGGTAGTACAAAAATTGGTAATAATTGTATTTTAGCTGGACAAGTTGGTATTGTTGGTCATATAGAAATTGATGATAATGTAATTATTATGGCAAAATCCGGGATCCCTAAATCAATAATTAAACCTGGAAAATATTTTGGTTATCCTGCAAAAGAGTTAAGCACCGCATTACGATTGGAAGCACACATTAGAAATCTCCCAAATTACTCAGATAAAATTAAAAATTTGGAAAAAGAACTAGAGTTTTTAAAAAAAGAATTATTTAAAAAAAATAGTTAATAGAATTAAAAACAGAACATTTCAAACCCTTTATCACACAAAAATTATTGTATTTCAGTACCCATCTTGCTATTTTGAAAAATCAATTTCATTCAATTATTAATTGAGATGTAATAATATTTAGGCAATTTTAATGTTAGAAAAACAACACACGATATCTTCCCCTATTTCATTGACAGGAAAAGGACTTCATACCGGAACATCTTGCAAGATGACTTTTAAACCTGCACCTGAAAATTATGGTATCAAATTTATTAGGGTTGATCTAAATGATAAACCTGAGATTCCTGCAAATGCAGATTATGTAATTGATGTTTCAAGAGGAACAACAATTGGTTTAGGCGAAGCTAAAGTACATACTGTTGAACATGTTTTAGCTGCTATAGTTGGTCTTCAAATAGATAATTTAATAATTGAACTTGATGGAATTGAACCTCCTGTTGAAGATGGAAGTTCAAAACCATATGTAAAAGCACTAAAGAAAGCCGGTATTCAAAAACAAGAAGCTCCCAAAGATTATCTAATAATTGATCAAACCGTAATGTACCACGATGAGGATAATCAAATTGATATTGTAGCTTTGCCATTGAATGATTACAGACTAACTGTAATGGTTGATTATCAAAACCCTGCTCTCGGTAGCCAGCACACAGGTTTGTTTGATTTAGAAAAAGAATTTGAAAAAGAATTTTCAACCGCCAGAACTTTTTGTTTTTTAAGCGAGGTAGAAGAATTAGCAGACAGAGGTTTGATTAAAGGTGGCGACATAGAAAACGCAGTTGTAATTGTTGATAAAAAATGTACTGAAAACGAATTAAAAGAACTGAGAAAAAAAATAGGGGTAAAAGAAAAGGTAATAATTGGTGAGAATGGAATTTTAAATAATAAAACATTAAGATTTAAAAATGAACCTGTTAGACATAAATTACTTGATTTGATTGGAGATTTGGCATTAATTGGAGCACCAATAAAAGCACAGATATTGGCTGCTCGTCCCGGACATAAAGCAAATGTTGAATTTGCAAAAAAAATAAGAAAACTTTATCAACAAAAGAAATTAGAAAAGAAATATCAATTAGTTAAAAAAGAAGGAGTTGTATTTGATTCTGAAGCAATACAAAAAATTCTTCCTCACAGATACCCCTTTTTATTAGTTGATAGAATTGTTGAATTAGAGCTTGATAAAAAAGTTGTTGGAACAAAAATGGTAACAATTAATGAGCCATTTTTTCAAGGACATTTTCCCGGTAAACCAATTATGCCTGGCGTTTTAATAATTGAATCAATGGCACAAACAGGTGGAGTACTATTACTTAATTCATTAGAAAACCCATGCGAAAAACTAGTTTACTTTATGCAAATAAATAATGCAAAGTTTAGAAAACCTGTTGTTCCTGGTGATCATCTTTATTTAGAAGTACACTTGAAAAATAGAAAAAGTAAAATTGTTATGATGAGTGGTAAAGCATTTGTTGGTTCTGATCTTGTTGCAGAAGCAGATTTTATGGCAGCTATTGTTGACAGAAAAGATAAAGCATAATGAGTATTCATCCTACAGCAATTGTAAGCAGCAAAGCAAAACTTGGTAAAAATATTCAAATATCAGCTTATGCTATTGTAGAAGATAATGTAGAAATTGGAGATGATTGTTTTATCGGTCCATATGCTGTTATCTATGATGGAGCAAGAATTGGTAATAGAGTTGTAATTCATCAGGCAGCTTCCATTGCACACATTCCGCAAGATTTAAAATTTAACAATGAAGAATCCTTTTTTTATGTTGGTGATGATACTAAAATTTACGAATATGTTACTCTGCATAGAGGTACAAAAGAAACTGGGTTTTCTTGTATAGGGAAAAATTGTTTATTGATGGCTTATAGTCATGTTGCTCATGATTCAACTTTGGGAGATAATTGTATCTTGGCAAACGGTGTACAGGTTGCAGGGCATGTTGAGATAGATGAGTATGTAATTATTGGAGGATTAACACCTGTCCACCAATTTTGCAAGGTTGGTAAACACTCAATGATTGGTGGTGGATTTAGAATAACACAAGATGTTCCACCTTTTATATTAGCTGCTAATGAACCATTAAAATATAAAGGTTTAAATCTTTTGGGATTAAGAAGAAGAGGATTTTCTAATGATGACATCTCTGTATTAAAAAAAGCTTATCAATATATTTATAGTCCGTTATTAAATATAACGCAAGCAAAAGAAAAAATTCTAAATGAATTTTCTAATAATAAAACTGTTAATGAAATATTAAAATTTTTAGACAGAAGCAGTAGAGGTCTAATAGGCAAATGAAATTCTATTATATAAATACTAATCAAAACACAGGAAAGTATAATATGGATTTTGATAATAATTTGGCTGAAAATTGCAAACCGGGTGAATTTTATTTTAGGCTCTACAAATGGAATCCTTATTGCATTTCATTAGGCGCAAATCAAAATTATGAGTATGTAAATATTAATAAAGTTATAGAAAATGAAATCGATATTGTAAAAAGATCAACAGGAGGTAAAGCAATTCTTCATTCTGAAGAATTAACATATTCTGTTGTTTCTTCTACCAAAGATCAAAAATCTGCTCATAATTTTTACAATGTAATTAATAAAGCCTTACGCTCTGGGTTAATTATTTATGATGAACTTCTAAACAAAATTGAATTGGAATCTACTCAACCAAACTTTCCTAAAATATATAATGAAGTAAAAGGGAATGTATGTTTTTCTTCAACAGCTAAAAGTGAATTAAAATTTAATGGTAAAAAACTTGTTGGTAGTGCGCAGAGAAAACTAGGAAATAATTTATTACAGCATGGTTCAATTTTATGTGGGAGCAATCACAAAAAATTAATTGACTATTTGATTTTAACAGAAGAAGAAAAAGCAGAATTAAAATTTCAATTAAATATGGTTACAACAGATTTGAGATCTATATTAAAAGAAGAAATAGATTATTCAAAATTGGAAAATTCAATATTAAAAGGATTTGAGAAATATTTTGGAATTACATTTAATGAATTTTTTTCAAATTATGAAAATTCGGAATTAACAAAAGCATACTAAGAATTTAAAGGTTAACATATGAGTACTGAAAAAACAATCAAAAAAGTTACAACAAAAGCTCTAGAAGTGATGAAAAAGAGAGGAGAAAAAATTGCAGCTTTAACGGCATACGATTTTATTACTGCAAGAATTCTTGATGCTGCCGGAATTGATTTGTTGTTAGTCGGTGATTCACTTGCAAATGTTTTTCAAGGAAATGAAACCACCTTACCCGTTACCATGGATGAAATGATTTATCACACTAAAGCAGTAACCAAAGGTGTTAACAGAGCTATGGTTGTTGTTGATATGCCATTTATGTCATACCAACTGAGCATTAAAGAAGGATTTAGAAATGCAGGCAGAATAATGAAAGAAACTTCTGCCGGTGCAGTTAAATTAGAAGGTGGAAAGAGAGTTGCTGAAACAATAAAAGAATTAACTGATGCTGGTATTCCTGTAATGGGGCATGTTGGATTAACACCACAAAGTATAAATCAATTTGGGAGCTATAGAGAAAGAGGGAAAAGTAAGGAAGAGGCAAAAGAAATTTTTGAAGATGCATTAGCCGTTGAAAAAGCAGGTGCCTTTGCTTTAGTATTAGAAAAAATTCCAGCCGTTTTAGCCAATAAAATTACAAAAGCATTAAGAATTCCAACTATAGGTATTGGTGCAGGTATTAATTGTGATGGACAAATACTAGTTACTCCAGATCTTTTAGGATTATATGTTGAGTTCCAACCTCGCTTTGTTCGTAAATATGCAAGCCTTGCAGATGAAATGGATAAGTCAATTCATAATTACATTAATGATGTGAAAAAGAAAAATTTTCCTTCTAAAGCTGAAAGTTATTAATACTCTAATCATATTCTTTCACTAAAAATTGTTTATGATTCTAATGAAGAAATTTACTACAACAATAATCTTCTTATTTGTAACTTTAGTTATTTATCCGCAAGCTATAGTACAGAAATTCTTGAATGGTGCAAACATTACTTCAATTGCTGCAGATAATGACAAATTATGGGTTTCTACTTACGGGGAAGGAATATATTATTATTCTTTTAAAAATAAGAAATGGACAAATTTTTCAACAAAGAATAATAATTTAAACAATGATTTTTTCTATACTTTGGCTGTTGGTAAAAATGAAGTTTGGGCTGGTACTACAGATGGTCTTTTTATTTACAGTAAAAGTAAAAAAAACTGGACAAAAAGAAAATTTGCCAAGGGTGGAGAACTCGGTAATTGGATTAGAAGCCTTTGCTATGATAAATATAGTAATACTTTATGGATCGGTAGATTTAAAAACTTAACGCTTTATGATGTACGAAAAAGAAAATATGAGGATTTTGATCTAACACAAAATAATGATACGAAAACAAATAATTTTAAAACTATAGAAATAGATGGCGATAGTCTTGTTTGGTTTGGAACCGAAGCAGGTGTTCATATATATAATAAAAAAATTGATATAAATAACTCAAATGCATGGTCTTATATGGGTAATGATGGAAATTCATTCAAAGGAGACGGAGATGCAATTTCAATTTCGGATATTTTATTTGAAGGTAATAATGTTTGGTTTGCAACCGATGAATTTGTTACTGATAATCAACCAAAATTTAATGTTGGTGGAATTTATAAATATGATAGGAAGTTTAATTGGGGCAGAATATCTAAAAGAGATGGGTTAACAGATGATGGTGTTTACTCTCTTGCATTAACCGGGAATAAAATTTGGGCAGGTATATATTCTTTTTATTCAAAAGAAAAAAAAGAATTGGGAAAAGGATTATTTTTAATAGACAAAAACACGAAAGTTGTTTCTAGATTAGAATTTGAAAATATTGATCTATTTAATTCAAAAGTGCAGAGTCTATATTTTGATGGAACTTCAATGTGGATTGGAACAGACAGCGGGTTACTAGCGTTAATACTAGATAATCCATTAGCTCATATAGGTAGAAAAATAAGATAAAATATTTATGATAAAAATAGATAAGAAGAGATTAATAGAATTACAAAATAATTTTAAGAATAAAAAGATCGCTGTTATAGGGGATATGATGTTAGATTCCTATTTCTGGGGGGACATAAAAAGAATTTCTCCGGAAGCACCAGTTCCAGTATTAGAAGTTGAGAATGAATTTTATAGGTTTGGTGGAGCAGCAAATGTTGCATTGAATATTCAAAAATTAAATGGAATTCCTTTGCCAATAGGCGTAATAGGCAATGACAATCATGGAACAATATTTTCATCTCTGTTAAAAAATGCAGGTATATCAAAAGATGGAATTATAGTAGATGATAAAAGACCAACAACAACTAAAACCAGAGTTATTGCAGATAGCCATCATTTTGTAAGA
>PFVA01000213.1:0-20392 GCA_002790365.1 Ignavibacteriales bacterium CG_4_9_14_3_um_filter_30_11 | reverse complement strand
ATACAAAAGTTGAAAAGGATATATTAAATTTATTTAAATCAAAAATAAACGAGCTTGATGCAATTATTTTGCAAGATTATAACAAAGGCGTATTAACAACAAGTTTAATTGAAAAAATTATTTCTATTGCTAATAAAAAAAATATATTAATTACAGTTGACCCAAAGTTTAATAATTTTTTTAGTTATAAAAATGTATCTGTATTTAAGCCAAACAGAAAAGAAGCTGAAGATGTTTTAGGTTTAAAAATTAAGAATGAAAAAGATATGTTTATAGTTGGTAAAAAATTATTAAATAAATTAAAAGCAAAGAACATTTTACTCACTTTGGGTGAAGAAGGAATTGCAATTTTCCAGAAAGATAAATTACTAAATAGAATACCAACAAAAGCTAGAAAAGTATCAGATGTTTCCGGTGCCGGGGATACAGTAATTTCAACTTTAACCATGGCATTAACAGCAGGTGCTAATATATTAGAAGCTTCTTATCTTGCTAATTATGCTGCAGGTATTGTTTGCGGAGAAGTTGGAATTGTTCCAATTGAGATAAAGAAATTATTTAATACTATAAGAAATGACAAATAACATTAAAACATTAAAAGAATTTTTACCGATTAGAGAAAAATTAAAATCATCTAATAAAAAAGTTGTCTTTACAAACGGATGTTTTGATTTGATCCACGCAGGACATATTGATTATTTAAATAAAGCAAAAAGTTTAGGGGATGTTTTAGTTGTTGGAATAAACAGTGATGTATCTGTTTCTAAAATTAAGGGTGATAAAAGACCATTAATTTCAGAAAATGAAAGAACTTTAATTGTCTCTAATTTAAAATCAGTTGATTATGTTATAATATTTAATGAAGATACACCTGAAAAACTTATAGAAGAAATAATTCCTGATATATTAGTTAAAGGTGCTGACTGGGATTTAGAAAAAATTGTTGGGAGAGATATTGTAATTAATAATGGCGGGCAGGTAAAATCAATAGATTTTGTAATACATCAATCTACAAGCAAAATTATAGATTCTATTCTTAAAAGAAATAATAAATAAAATAATGCTACTCTTGATGAAATATATTAATTAAAAGAGTAGTTATTGACAATACTATATTTATTACTATCTTATTTGTTATAATAGACTTATATAAAATTGAAAAGAAAGAAAAACAATATTAAGGAAAGGACACTCTATCAAAAAATTGTAAATGTCTTTATTTCAATTTTTATAGTATTTCTTTTTTTCCTTTTCTTATTTTTTTCAATTAGCCAAACATCCACATTTAGAGAATATTTACGCAGAACTGTAGTTGAAAATTTAAATCAATCAATAAATGGTAAAATTTCTATTGACAAAATAGAAGGCACTCTTCTAACTTCAATTTATTTAAAAAATATTATTCTTACAAATAAACAAGATACTTTACTGAAAGCCGAAACTATAGAATTAAAAACTAGTCCATTACAACTACTATTTAAAATTATAAAAATTAGAAAAATAGAATTAAAAAACACTAAAATTGAATTTATAACTGACACTAACGGTGAATCAAACTTAGATACAATATTTAAAAAAGATACAGTATTTAATAAAACAAAGTCAAAACCATTTCCCTTTAGAATTAGTGTGTCTAATGCAAAGTTGACTAATGTTGACTTTTACATTCATGATATTCAGTTTAAGAATTCAAATGTAGTATATGATTCTTTAACATTGGAGAATATGTATGTAAAAAATATTAATGCTTCTATGAATGCAAATTTAGATTTAAAAAAAAATATTTATGATTTGGAGATTAATTCATTTAGTTGTAAACCTAATATTAGTAAAATAGAAGTAATTGATATTAACTCACATATTACTATTGACAGCAATAAACTAAATATTCAAGAATTATATGTCAAAACTACAGAATCTGAATTTTTAATTAAAGGGTCTTTAAATGATCATAATTTCTTTGAACAAAATAATGAAAAATCGTTAGGTTCATCTTTAGTTGATTTAAGTTTTAATTCAGAAAGATTGAACTTAAATGATATCGGAAAATTTATTCCATCAATTTTACCTTTTAATGGAATCATTAATTTAGAACTAAAATCACATGGAAAAATCAATGATCTAAATGTTGACTTATTGAAAATAAAAACCGGAAAGTCATATTTAAATATTAATGGAAGATTAAGAAATATAGATAAAACTGATAATTTAAAAATTGATGCTATTATTACAAAAAGTACTTTATTTGCTGGTGAATTATCAAATGAACTAAAATTTATGAACCTACCTGAATACAAAAGCCTTAAAGAATTGAAAATAGATTCCCTTTCCTATAATGGAAATAATAAAGAGTTTATCAGCAAATTTAATATCAGAAATGATAAAGGGAATATTTTTGGAGATATTCAAATGAATTTCTCAAATAGTCAAACAAGTTATTTGGGTGAAATTTATACTAAAGATATATCGTTATTACCAATCATCAATGTTCCAATTAAATTAAATTCTAAAATTAATATTAGCGGATCAGGATCTGACATTTCTACAGCGGAATCTAAAGTGAAAATTACTGCAAATAATTCATTCTATGAAAATAAAAAAATAGAGAAGATTGATTTAACTATTGACATAAAAGATGGAATAGTAAACTATCAAATTAATGCAAATGCAGACTCAACAAAAATAAGTGTAAAAGGAAATATCATTAGCGATAAGGATAAAAACCTCAGTATAACATTAAAAACTGATTTTGATAAATTTAATACTTTATTATTTAACAGTGATTCTTCATTTGTAACTAATTTAAATTTTAGTTTAGTTGGAGATGCAAAAGTAAGTAATAAGGGGATTTATAATTTAAATAGTGAAATTATTCTCAAGGATTCATATATAAACAACACTTTACTTAAGAATAATAATTTCAAAATTAATATTAATGGCGATGATGAATATGTGAACAATTTGAATATTAATTCAGAACAATTAGATGCAGAATTTAAAGGATATATTAAAGTAGATAATATTATTCAAGTAATTAAAGAAGAAATTAATTCTATAGACCAAGTAATTAATAATGAAGTTAATAAATTAACTTTTAAGGATGATACCTTAATAACTATTACCAACCCACTTAACCTAACTAACAAAAAGAAAGATAATATTTTAATAAATGATAGTTTGAGTTATTCACTAAAATTTAAACAATTTAATATAAAATCCCCATTTAAAGAGAAAAATAACATCACTATAAACGGAATGCTAAATGGAAATATTATTAATAATAATGATAATGTGAATATTTCTTTAACAAGTAAATTGGATTATGTAAAGGTTTGGGGTGATGTGGGTGTATATTTTCTATCAGGTTTATCATTAAAGATAAACCTATTTAACAAACTGTATTATACAAATCTATCAAATTTAACTACTGATGTTGAGATAAATACTAAAAGAGTTTTTGCAGGCAGCGATATAAAAAATATTAAACTTAATTATTCTTTAAAAGATGGCATAGGCACTCTAATATTTAATACAGATATCAAAGATAATTTTAATATTAATATAATTGCACAAACTATTTACGATGATTTAATCTCAACTATGAAATTTGAAAAACTAAGAATAAATTTTGGCAGATATGTAGTTAAGAATAATGGATTAGTGAATCTTTCATACTCAAAAGGGAAAATAAATTTTAATAATTTTCTTTTGAACTTGGGTAAAAGTAATTTGAAGATAGTTGGTTCTTTAAGTAGTAATGAAAACCATAATTTACTTATAACTTTAGAAGATATTTTAATTCAAGACATTGCAACTAAGATTTTTAGAATTGATGAGCTTAAAAATTATGATGGACTTTTAAACCTTTATGCTACTGTTGGAGGTAATTATTTTGATCCGATCATCAATCTTTCATTAATTATTAATAATTTATCTAATAATAAAATATATATAGGTTCACTAAAAAGTGATATCAAATATTTAAACAAAAATCTAAATTTAAATTTATTAATATCTGATACTGTTAATACACATCAAAATAATTTATTAACCATATCAGGTAGTCTCCCAATCAATTTGGGTTCTAATCAGTCAGATGAGGTAATTAATGAAAACACAAAAATTAATTTTACCACTCATAATTTTCCATTATCTGCAATAAGTAATTTTATACCTAAATTTTCAAATTTGACTGGTGTTTTAAATTCTGAAATGGAATTAAATGGTGAGTTAAATAATTTATTACCAATGGGTTATGCTAAAATTGAAAATATATCTTTTACATCCGGATTCAATAACCTTAACTATAATGCAAGAATAAGTTTAATTGCAAACAACGGAGATATTATTTTAGATAGTTTATATATTGCAAATTCTTTAGATACAAAAAATGGCGGAGAATTAACAGGCAATGGTTTTACAAGGTTGAAAAAATATGATATTATTTCGCCTAAAGTTTATTTAAATGGCCAGTTAAAAATATTAAGTGATGCATCTAAATCTGTAAGCCCTTTTGTTTATGGAGATCTTGTTGTTGCTACACAAAAAAAGGCTGAATTTGTAATGGATTCTGATAATGAATATTTAAAAGCTGCTTTATTAGTAAAAAGTGCAAACTTAACTTTTTCACAGGCAAAACCATCGTTTAGCAATACAAGAGAAAACTTTATATATAAATATATTAGTGATACAGTAAGTGTAGATAAAGATGTTGCTAGTTTTGATAATTTAATAAAATTATCAAATTTGAAAAATTCATCAAAGATAAATTTAGCTCTATCATCTAGTAAAATATTTTTTGATGTGGATATTAAAGTTGAAGATGAAGCATCAATTAAGTTTGTTTTGGACAAAGAATTCAATCAAATACTAAATGCAAATATTAGCGGCGATTTTCAATATAAAACAATTGAAGGCACAGCAAGAACATTTGGAACTTTAACCCTTAGAGAAGGTTCAACTTTGGAATTCTTAACTAAAACATTTGAAGCCGGTGGTAATCTTCGTTTTGAAAATGAATTGATTAATCCAAACTTAAATGTTGTAGGTATATATAGAGATTATTATTATGAATCTTCCGCTGATACAAATTCAACTAATATTTCTTCTCAAGAAAAAGAAGTAGCAGTAAAGGTAAAACTTACAGGCCCTTTACAAGATTTGAATAAAAATTTTGTAAAGAATAAAAACAATTTAGCAGTTTATTATGGTACTGAAAATATTGATAAAGATATCACTGACTTTACAAAAGATGCTTCAGATGCAATTATGTTTATAGTTACAGGTCGTTTTACAACAACTGAAGAAGGTTATACAAATGTAAATCAATCTAATACTTTAACCGGTACAGCTTCTTCCATAGCAGGTTCATTAATTGGTGGTTTGCTTAATTCTTATGCCGGTGATTATATAAGAAGTGTTGAGTTAAAGCAAGTTGGGACCTATACTAAATTTAGTCTTTCTGGAAAAGTAAATAAATTCAAATATTCAATTGGTGGGACAACTGAAGTTTTTCAAGACCTCGGAAGAACAAATATTAGAATTGAATATCCATTTTTCCAAAAGTTCTTTATTCGTCTTGAAAGGAAAGAATCGCTTGCTGAATCTAATCTGTTAAGAGAAATGATAAATGAATTAGGCCTAAAATATAAATTTGAGTTTTAATGAAACTAAAAGTAAAATCCCTATTTAAAAATAATCCTGGTAGGCAATTCAAAAGAAGAGGAATTGCTAAACGACTAGATATAATTACTGAACACGAGTATAGTGCGTTAAAAGCAGTTTTATATGATTTAGAAAAAGAAGAATACATAAATAAAATAGGAAAGAAATATATTTTAAATTTAAAGCAAAGCACAATTCAAATTACAGGCACACTTCAAGTTAATAAATCAGGGTATGGGTTTGTTGTTGTTAGCAATACCAAAATGAAAGATATTTATATATCTAATAATAATTTAGAAAATGCATTAGACGGTGATACTGTAAATGTAGAAATAATTGGCGGCAATGGGAAAAGTTCGGAAGGAAAAATTATAGAAATAATTAAAAGAAAAAGAAAAATAATTGAAGGATATCTTACAAAAAAAGGTACAAAAAGTTATGTTCAACCTATTGATGAATATTTACCCTCAAAAATTGGAATAATTGGTGAAATTCCTAGAGATGTAAAATTAAATGATAAAGTAATTGTTACAGATATTGTTTGGGAGAAATCAAAAAAAAATCCTGCAGGACGAGTAGAAAAATTTAAAGTAAATGAAATAAATACGAAAAATGATTTTAATAATTTAGTAGAAAAATTTAATCTTCCTCATATATTTAATAAAAAAACTCTTGATGAAATAAAATCAATTCCATTTCCTATTTCAGATGAAGAAATTAAGCAGAGATTGGATTACAGAAATAAAGTAGTTTTTACCATCGATCCATTTGATGCTAAAGATTTTGATGATGCTCTTTCAATTGAGGAGGATGAAGAAGGTAATTGTTTGGTAGGAATACATATTGCTGATGTATCTCATTGTATAAATTCTGGAAGTGAATTAGACAAGGAAGCCCAAAAAAGGGGAAATAGTATTTACTTGGTTGGTCAGGTAATACCTATGCTTCCTGAACAAATTTCCAACAATGTTTGTTCTCTTAGGCCAAATGAAGACAGATTAACCTATTCTATTTTCATAAAAATTACAAAAAAAGGAAAAATATTAAACTTTAATTCAAAAAAATGTGTTATAAATAGTAATAGAAGATTCACTTATGAAGAAGTTCAAGAAATTATTGATAATAAAGCCGGCGAATATTCTGAAGAAATTTTAAAATTAAATAGTATTGCCATAAAATTAAGAGAAAAACGACTAAAAGAAGGCAGTATTGAATTTTTTACACCGGAAGTTAAAATTGAACTTAATGAAATAGGTAAACCCATTAATGTTGTTTTGAAAGAATTTATACAGAGTAATTCTTTAGTTGAAGAATTTATGCTTTTGGCAAATAAATTAGTTGCTGAAAGTTTATCAAAAAGCAAAAAAAACAAAGAATTTATTTATAGAGTTCATGATTTACCAGATGCTGAAAAAGTAAAAGAATTTGCAAATTTTGTAAAAAAATTAGGCTATAATTTTTCAGCAAATGCTGATACGAAAGTAAATAAATTTCAGACTTTAATATCAGAAGCTAAAGGCAAAGAAGAACAAGCATTAATAAATGAGTTAGCTATTCGTTCAATGGCTAAAGCCGTTTATTCAACAAAAAATATTGGGCATTATGGATTAGGATTTAAATATTATACTCATTTTACATCGCCTATTAGACGATATGCAGATCTAGAAGTTCATAGATTACTCTTTGCTCAAACAAATAAAAAGGAAACAAAATTTAAAGACAAAAAATATTTAACTAACTTGTGTGATCATATTTCTTTAACAGAAAGAGATGCAGTAGAAGCGGAAAGATATTCTACAAAATTAAAACAAGTACAATTTTTAAGTGAACACATTGGTAACGAATTTGATGGTATTATTTCTGGTATAGTTTATTTTGGATTGTTTATTAAATTGATTGACACTTTAGCTGAAGGTTTGGTTAGACTGAAAGATATTAAAGATGATTATTATTTCTATGATGAAAAAAGTTTTTCAATAATAGGTGATCGGACAAAAAAGACATACAGATTAGGGGATAAAGTAAAAGTAAAATTAATTAAAGCAGATGTTAAAAAAACAGAAATCGATTTTATTATTACCTAAAATTCCTCGGAGAGCTTTATGATAAAAAGTATTTTTAAAATTTTTCTATTTATTGTTTTTATCCAATCTATCATATTCGGACAGTTTGGTAAAAACAAAGTTCAGTATAAAGGATATACTTGGTATTATGTGCAAACCAATCACTTTGACATTTATTTTTCTGAAAAAGGTAAAGACATTGCAGAATTTACAACCAAAGTTGCAGAAGAAGCTTTAGAGTCTTTACAAAACAGTTATAATTATAAAATAAATAATAGAATATCAATTATAGTTTATAACTCCACGAATGATTTTCAGGAAACAAACACTACTGATCAATATTTGAGTGAAGGAATTCAAGGCTTTACTGAATTATTTAAAAACCGTGTTGTTATTCAATTTATGGGTTCTTATAAAGATTTTCAGCATCTAATTCACCATGAGCTTAGCCATGCTGTTTTAAATGATATGTTTTATGGTGGTTCTATTCAAAATATAATAGCCAACAGAATTTCTATTGCTCTACCTTTATGGTTTAATGAAGGAATGGCAGAATACCAATCACTTGGTTGGGATATTAAAACAGATATGTTTATCAGAGATATTTCACTAAGCGAAAACCTACCTGATATTGAACAACTTAATGGATTCTTAGCCTATAGAGGTGGTCAATCAGTATTTTATTATATTTCACAAAAATATGGAAAAGAAAAGATAGGTGAGTTGGTTAACAAAATTAAGGGTACAGGAAGTGTTGAAGCTGGTTTTAAAGAAGCATTAGGACTTTCACTTAAAGAATTAAATAAAAAATGGAAAAAATATATTAAGAAAACTTTCTGGCCTGATATTTCATTTAGAGAAGACCCTGAAGATTATGCAAAGAGACTAACAGATCCTGAAAACGATGATGGGTTTTATAATACAATTCCTTCTATTTCACCACAAGGTGATAAAATTGCATTCATATCAAATAGAGATTATTATTTTGACTTATTTATTATGAGTGCAATTGACGGTCATATAATTAAGAAATTAATTCATGGCAATACTTCCGCTGATTTTGAACAACTAAATATTGTTACCCCAGGTCTTACTTGGTCGCCGGATGAAAAGAAGATTGCTCTTACTGCAAAAAGTGGAGGTTATGATGTTATTTATGTTATAGATGTAGAATCTGAAGATAATACAACATTACCAATTGAATTAGATGGAATTAATAGTTTATCCTGGTCTCCAGATGGAAACAGAATTGCATTTGTTGGTCATAACGGTAAACAATCTGATATTTATACTTATAACCTTGATACAAAAAGGTTAAGAAATTTAACCAATGATGTTTTTACTGATAATAATCCAAGCTGGTCACCCTACGGAAATAATATAGTATTTACTTCAGATAGGAAAAACAACTTGTCTATTGGTCAAATGCCTGATGATTTTAAAATCTATAATTATGATTATGATCAAGATGATATATATTCTATAAATATAAATTCGTTAAAGATGGAACGTATTACTAATACATCATCAGCCACAGAATCTTTTCCTTTAGTGTCACCGGATGGGAAAGAGATACTTTTTGTTTCTGATGCTAATGGTATAACAAATATTTATAAAAAAAATATTGTTATGAGTAATGATGATTCTTTAAATTCTGTAATTGAAAGAGCACCTATTCCAATAACAAATTCTTTAACTGGAGTAGATCAAATATCAATTTCGAGGGATGGACAAAAACTAACTTTCTCATCATTGTCACAAGTTTCATATAATATTTATTTAATGAATAATCCTTTTACTTCTAAAATTAATTCAGAGGTATTAAAACCCACCGTTTATATTTCAAGTTTAAAAGAGAAAAAAATTAAACAGGTTGAAAAACCACAAATAACTGAAAAAATAGATTCTGTAAAAAATGTTAAAATTGAATTCTTTACAGGGCAATATTCAGATACAACCAAAACAGATTATGATTCAACTACAGTATCTTATACCAATTTTGTCTTTGGTCCAAAGAGTAAAGAAGAAGAATTAAAACTAAAAAATGCTGTTGATAATTTTTACCCAGTAGATAATTTGGATGAAAACGGTGATTATAAAGTAAGAAGATATAAAATTACTTTTTCACCGGATTTGGTTTACGCTAATGCGGGGTATAATACTCTTTATGGGTTAACAGGAACAACCATTTTATCCTTTAGTGATGTGCTTGGTAATCATAGGCTGATTGGTCAAACAAGTCTGCAACTAGATTTAAAAAACAGTGATTATGGCTTATCTTATTTCTATTTAGCAAATAGAACTAATTATGGTGTTCAGCTTTTCCATACTGCAAGATTTGTTTACCTAATTCAAAATAATGTAACCAATTTCTTTAGATTTAGAAATTTTGGTGCTGTATTTTCTGCAAGTTACCCCATTAATCAATTTTATAGAATTGACGCAGGATTAAGCTTCTTTGGAGTATCAAAAGAAAATTTAGATGATCCATCTGATCCGACTTCTAAATCTACTTTTATTATTCCTTCAATAAGTCTAGTTAAAGATAATGTACTATGGGGAATAACTGCTCCTATTGATGGTTCAAGATATAGATTGGATTTATTAGGAAATCCTGGAATATCAGAAAAGGAATTAAGTTTCTATTCTTTATTAGGTGATTATAGAACTTATTTTAAAATGGGTGAAGGTTATTACTCATTTGCTATCAGACTTGCTGGTGGATATTCTGGTGGAGCAAATCCTCAAAGATTTTTCCTTGGTGGAACTGATAATTGGATAAACAGAAAATTTGCTACTCAGGAAGTCCCGATTGAATCAACCTCTGACTTTGTATTTTTAACTGCCGGTGTTCCATTAAGAGGATTTGAGTATGCTGCTCGTATTGGTTCTAAATATACAATGCTAAATATGGAATTAAGATTTCCATTAATAAGGTATTTGCTAACCGGAGGTCTTCCATTATTCTTTAGTAATATGCAGGGCGCTTTGTTTGTTGATGCCGGAGCTACTTGGGATAAAAACAGCAGTCTAAAGTTATTTACAAAAGATAGCAATGGTAATGTGATTACAAAAGATTTACTTATTGGTATGGGGGTTGGAGCTAGAGTATTTTTCCTCAACTTTTTGGTAAAATATGATGTGGGCTGGGCATATAATTTTAACGGATTTTCTTCACCAATACATTATATATCATTAGGAGCTGATTTTTAAGATTAAATAATTAATCTTCTTTAGACTTTTTTGTTTCTTTAGAAGTTTCTTTTTTAGTGGTCTCTTTAGAATCTGAATTAGTAGATTTATTAGAAGAATCAGCCTTTGCTGAATCTTTTGAATTATTATTTTTATAATCAGTTTGATAAAAACCAGTTCCTTTAAATATTACCCCCATGCCTGCGCTAATTATTTTAGTAACATTTCCGTTACATTCAGGACAGTTCTCTATAGGTTTGTCGCTCATTTTCTGAAACAGCTCAAACCTTTTATAGCATTTATTACATCTATATTCGTATGTTGGCATAACCTATCTTATTATTAATGAAAAACAAAAATAGTGATAAATTGAAAAATTATCTATAATTTAAAGAAATCAATATTTTCTCCTTATAATAGTGATAACTAATATTTTTATTCAAAAAAGTAAAATACAACTAATTACAAAAGTAATTAGTATTGCCTATCTTTTACTTCTTTCAGGTTGCTTAAATTATATTCAAGATGTAAATATTTATCCAGATGGTTCTGGTAAAATGAGCATGCATTATTGGAGTAATTTACCTTATGACATTGATTCCGAGCAACTTAAAAATTTAACTTTTTTCAACTCAGATTTTTTAAAAAAAGAATTCACATCAGATTATTATAAATTAGATGGTATAAAAGTATTAACTGATTCTTTAGATGGAACAACACATGCAATTATAGATATATCTTTCGATAGTATTGATTCTCTAAATCATTCAAAAACTTTTAAGAACTCTAATTTTTTATTAGTTGAAGATAATGAAGGAATAATGACCTTTACTCAAAATGTTCCTCCTGTAAGTTATGATCTTAAAACAGACTCCAGTAAATATAGCATAACATATAAATATACTTTTTACGGTAAAGTATATGAGGACAATTCGCACGAAAAAGAAGGCAATACTTTAATTTGGAAATTTAAGCCTAGTGAAATTGATTCCAACAAAACAATATATGCTAAATATAAACCATTTAAATTAAAAGAAACTCCGGAATGGATATTTATTTTAACTGGGGTAATTATAATAATTGTATTGTTCTTCTTGTTAAGAAAAAGCAAATAATATTGAAACTTATTGCATAAATAGTTTAATTTATTTTTGATGAAAAATAATTCTATACAGAAAAATAATTTTAAGAATAAGTTTGAATTACTTTTAAATGTATCTAATGATTTAATATTTATTTTAAATTCATCCGGATACTTTGAAGTTGTAAACAACAATGGATCAAAAAAACTTGGCTATGAAGAATCTGATATTGTTGGTATACATTTTACTGATATAATCGCCCCTTCCGATTCAACCATTGTTTCTGAATCAATAAAAGATTTATTAAAAAGCAGAGAAATTGTTTCATTCTGCGCCAATATTGTATCTTTTAATGGTGACAATTCTATTTATGAATTTTACTGTAATTCCTTTGAAGAGAAAGGTGAAGTAACAAATATTATTGGAATTGGAAGAGATATTACACAAAAAATAAGTGATCAAAATAAATTAACTGAATTAAAAGAAAAACTTTCTGAAGCAAATAGACTTATTTCAATTGAACGGCAGAGATCAATATATAGTAAATCTATTCTGGAAGAATTAAACAGATTAAAGAATGAGTTTATGTCTAGTATTTCTCATGAAATGAGAACACCTTTAGCATCAATAATTGGGTTTTCTGAAACCATTGATTCTGACACTCAAATGCCCTTAGAGATGAGGGAAGAATTCAATAAACTTATACTAAATGAAGGTAAACGACTTGCAAGATTGATAAACGATGTATTAAATATATCTAAAATTGAAGCTGGGCAAATAAGGTTAAAGAAGAAAAAAATAGATATAATAAAGCTGATTGAAAATGTTATAAAAGAAATTAAACCTTCTGTAGTTGCCAAAGAATTGAATTTAACTTTGGACTTACCAAAAGATGAAAATATATTAATTCTTGATGAAGATAAAATTTATCAAATATTAATTGAATTGATAAATAATGCTGTTAAATTTACACCTAGTGGCGGAAGAATAACTATTATAGGTCAAACATTATATAAGGAATTCGAACTTATTATTTCAGATACTGGAATAGGGATTAAGGAAGAAGATAAAAATAAAATATTTCAAAAATTTTTTAGAGCAGATATAAATCAGACTGAAGCGCAGGGAGCCGGCTTGGGCTTGGTTTTTGTAAAACAAATTGTAGATTTACATAAAGGATTTATTTCGGTTCAAAGTGATGTAAATAAAGGTACATCATTTACAATAAAGCTGCCATTATTATTAGTAAATCAATTATAAAGGAGAAAAGTGAGTAAAGTCATTTTTATTGTTGACGACGAAAAAGCTATTTCTAAGCTATTAAAATATTGGGTAAAAGATAAATGGGATTACGAAACTGAAGTCTTTGACTCCGGTGAAGAAGTATTAAAAAGATTAGATTCAAAAAAACCTGATTTATTATTGTTAGATATTATGCTTCCAGGTGTTAGCGGACTTGAAGTATTAAAAAAGATTCGTGAGACCGATACACAACTTCCTGTTATTATGCTTTCAGCTCAGGGTGATGTTGAAACTGCGGTTGATTCATTAAGATTTGGAGCTTATGATTATTTTCCCAAACCAATTGATGTACAAAGATTAGAACCAACAGTTAAAAATGCAATTAAAAATTATGAATTATTAAAAGAATTAGAAAATTTAAAAGAAACTGTACAAAAAGAATATAGTTTTGAAAATATAATTTCTGCTGATAAAAAAATGCAAGGAGTTTTCAAATTAGTTTCAAAAATATTAGATAATGAAATAACTGTTTTAATTCATGGAGAAAGCGGAACAGGAAAGGAACTAATTGCAAGAGCTATTCATTTTAACGGTAACAGAAAAACTAAACCCTTTATTGTAGTAAATTGTGCTTCAATACCAAGAGAGCTTTTAGAGAGTGAATTATTTGGACACGAGAAAGGTTCATTTACTGGCGCATATCAAAGGAAGTTGGGAAAATTTGAATTAGCCAATGAGGGGACAATATTTTTAGATGAAGTTGGTGAATTGGAAATGTTACTACAGGCTAAACTACTAAGAGTTATTCAAGAAAGAGAATTTGAAAGAGTAGGCGGAACAGAACTTATTAAAACAAATGTAAGAATTTTATCTGCCACAAACAGAGATTTAAGAGAAGCAGTACTATCAAAACATTTTAGAGAAGATCTTTATTACCGATTAAATTCATTTCCAATTAATATTCCACCATTAAGACAAAGAAGAAGTGATATACTAGTATTAACTGAATATTTTTTGAAAAAATGTAATAAAAAACTTGGTAGAAGTATTAAAGGTTTTTCAAAAAATGCGATAAAACATATTTATGATTATGATTGGCCTGGAAATATTAGAGAAATGGAAAATACCATTGAACGCTGTATTATTGTTTCTGAAAATGATATTATAGATGTTGAAGATTTACCATCTCAAATTAGATCAAATGATGACAACAGATTACCTGTTGTTACTGAAGGAGGATTATTTGAAGGTGATAATATAATTCCATTTGAGAAATTAAAAGAAGATGCTATAAGACATGCACTAGATGTTACAGAAGGGAATATTGTTGAAGCAGCAAAAAAATTAGAATTGGGCAGGGCAACAATTTATAGACTTATGGAAAAATATAAAATTGAAAATCGTTCAAACGAATGATATTTTTAATAAACTAATTATTATTTGGAATTTTTATGGATTTTACAAAAGAAAAATATGGTGATATTACGGTTGAGGTTGTTAATTTAACCAGAGCAACTTTAAAAGAAGCTGAAGAATTTAAATTAACTTTATCTCAGGATATTGAGGAACATGTTAGAAAAATTGTTGTTGACCTTAGACAATGTGAATTTATTGATTCCACTTTTCTCGGAGCTTTAGTTGTTACATTAAAAAAAATAACAGTACTTGGCGGAGATTTAAAACTTGTAGGGTTTCAACCAGCGGTTCATTCAATGTTTGAACTTACAAGAATGTATAGAGTTTTTGAAGCATTCTCTACAAAAGAGGAGGCTATTGCTAGTTTCTCTTAATTTTTTATAAGATGAAAAACTTAATAAATTAAATAATGAATGGAAAAACTCAAAAATCAATATTAGTAATAGATGACGATGCAATAATTAGAGACCTGCTCAATCAACAACTTTCCTCAAATTTCTATAATGTCTTTGAAGCTTCCAAACCTTCTGAAGCCCAAAAAATATTGGATGATAATAATATCGACTTGGTATTATGCGATATTATAATGAATGAAATGGATGGGTACGAGTTTTGTTCGATAGTAAGAAAAAACAAAAAATTAAGTTTAATTCCTTTTATTTTCGTTACAGGTGACCCCACTGTCGGAAATAAAAATAAAGCTCTTGATGCGGGTGCTGATGATATAATTTTTAAGCCTGTTGATATTGATGACCTTCTTTTCAAAATACAAGCTTTACTTCGTAGGTCTGATATTTATAAAAATTTTGGTAATAAAAATAAAATTGAAGATTCATTTATAGAACAAAAAGCTAAAATATTATTAGTAGATGACGATAAATCATTGGGTATGCTATTCCAATACAATCTTAAAAAAGAAGGATTTTTATGCGAATATATGCCTAGTGCTGTTGAAGGACTTAAGAAAGCACTAGATTTTAAACCCGACTT
This sequence comes from Ignavibacteriales bacterium CG_4_9_14_3_um_filter_30_11, assembly GCA_002790365.1. Classification (GTDB taxonomy): domain Bacteria; phylum Bacteroidota; class Ignavibacteria; order Ignavibacteriales; family Ignavibacteriaceae. The sequence goes on along the minus strand of PFVA01000213.1, from coordinate 4,743 downwards.
AATAATATCCGACATAATGATGCCCGAAAAAGATGGCTTTGAATTTAGAAGAATGATATTAGCTGAAGACTCACTTAAAGGAATTCCTTTTGTTTTTCTTACTTCTAAAGGTGAAGAAGATGACATACTTGAAGGTTATGATTTAGGTATTGCAGATTATGTTTTAAAAACTGCCGGACCTAGAGTTGTGGTTGCTAAAGTAACTGCCATAGTAAAAAGTTTAGGTAAAGAAAGACAAAAAGCAGTTTCAGAACTTCAGCGCGCAGCTGGTTCTATTCTTGTAAAAGTTGTTCCTGATTCAGCACCTAAATTTGAAGGGTTCGACATTCAACAATGGCATCAAACATACAAAGGAATACCTGGAGGAGATTTTCTAGATTATTTTACTTTGGACGAAAATAATTTAGCAATTATTTTAGGCGATGTTATGGGAAAAAAATGGGGAGCTTGGTATTTTGCCTTTGCCTATGCAGGCTATGTAAGAAGTGCATTAAGAGTAGTTCTGCAAAACTCAACCAATCTTACTCCAAGTATTATTTTACAGCAAGTAAATAAATCTGTTTATAAAGATGCAAAAGTATCTGAAGTATTTGCTACTCTTTCCATTGTAATACTCAATAAGAAAGAAAGAACTTTAAAATATACAGGAGCTGGAGATCTTCCAATTTTATATTTAGATAGATCAAAAAATGAATTTAGAAAATTGCAATCAAAAGGTTTATTATTAGGCTTTGCTCCTGAAGGAAATTATGAAGACATTAACATTAATCTAAATCAAAATGATTGCCTTTTTGTTGTTACTGATGGAATAATTGAATCACGCAATCCACAAGGAGAGCAGTTTGGTGCAAAAAAGATGAGCTCAGTTATAAAAAGTATTTCTACTACAGATAACCCTATGGATAAATTGAAAGAACAGTTTCAATTATTTACTAGCGGTAATTTTGAAGATGATATTAGTTTAATAACAATTAAAGCTCTTTAAAAAATACTTTACTTATTTGATTGAAGTTTTTCTGCTTTGTCTGCTATTTTTAATTGCTCCAAAAGTTCGTCCAAATCACCTTCCATTATGTTTGAAAGATTGTACAGTGTAAGACCAATTCTATGATCTGTAACTCTGTTTTGAGGATAGTTATAGGTTCTAATTTTGTCACTTCTATCTCCACTGCCAATCATCGTTTTTCTTTGTGCTGAAATTTCTGCATTATGTTCTTTTAATTTTGCATCATACAGTCTTGCTCTTAAAACTTTCATAGCTTTTTGTCTATTCTTAAGTTGAGACCTTTCATCCTGACACTGAACAACAATTCCAGTTGGTATATGGGTTATTCTGATTGCAGTTTCCACTTTATTTACATTTTGTCCACCTGCACCACCAGCACGATAGACATCTATTCGTAAATCTGATTGGTTTACTTCAACCTGAACATCCTCTGCTTCAAGTAGTACTGCAACTGAAGCTGCTGATGTGTGTACTCTTCCACTACCTTCGGTCTGAGGAACTCTTTGTACTCTGTGTACTCCGCTTTCAAATTTAAGATTACCATAAATTTGCTTACCGGAAACTGAAAATATTACTTCCTTTATACCACCCAAACCTGATTCACTTAAATCAATCAACTCAATTTTCCATCCTTTAATTTCTGCATATCGAGAGTACATTCTGTAAATATCATAAGCAAATAAAGAAGCTTCATCGCCTCCTGTACCAGCACGGATTTCCATAATGATATCTTTATCGTCATTAGGATCTCTTGGTAATAAAAGTATTTTTATTTCTTCTTCAATATTTACTGCCTCAACTTCCAATTCTTCAAGCTCTGTTTCAGCCATTTCAATTAGATCAGAATCTTTCTCTTTATCAATTATTTCTTTATTACCTTTAATATTATTTAGCACTTGGGAATATTTTTTATAGCAAACTATTATGTCTTCAAGATCGCTTCTTTCTTTACTAAGTTGTATAACTTTTTCTCTGTCTTTTAGTAACTCAGGATCAGATAATTGCTGATTAATATCATCAAAATGAATTCTAATTTTTTCTAATTTTTCTACTAATTTCATGTTGTTTGGTTAAATTTTAGTTTGTAAATATACCAAAGGTGGGGGTCAAAATCTAAAATGAATAGGCGGAAAAATTAGGGATATTCAAAATAATCAATGCTCAATATTTAATTGACAAATAATTGAGAATTGAACATTGATTATTGAATATTGAACATTAGGTATTGTACATTAATAATTTAAGAATTCAAATAAGCTGTTTTTAATGAATAATTCTCTGACGGCCCTTTCACCTCCCAGGATAAAACAGGATTTTCATTTTGCAAAACAAGTTCTGCAAAATAAAGATCACTATTACAATCATGAGGTCCCCTGCTTTTCCAGGTGTTTTCTGCTGCCTTGAATAGCTCGACTAAAAATACCGGGTTATTTTTTCCGAATCTCAAATGATCGAGTTTGATATTTCCCGTATTCAGGAATGTCCAGCGGTAAACATTTTTTGAATTTAGCAGCAAGTTGTTTTCGTTTTCCCATCGTAAATATTCGTTAAAAATTATTTCCATTCCTGTTACAATTTCTACTTCAACTTTTCCAGATAAATTATGTATCAATTGATTCTCTGCATCAAAACTTTCTGTATGAAGTTTTGATATCCGGGAAAATATTTCAAATATGTCTCTATTTAATAGCATAATTTAAATTATGATAAAATGTAATACATTTCAATAAAAAAGAACTGAAGGTTACCAATACTCCAGCCCTTTAAAGAGAGACAATTAAATTATAAATTTTTCAACCACGCTTCATGTGGTTTTAATTGTTCAGAAGTTGGATTTGACTCCACAGTAAACAGATGTTTAATTATAGCCGGCTGTAAATTAAGAGTAAAATCAATTTCCTTTTCATCATGTTTTACAGTAAAAACCATTTTATCTCCGTCAACATCAAAAGCATCAAAAGTTTTAACAAATCTACCAATATCCATTATTTGATATGTTTCCGGTGCAGTTGATGCAAATTGGAATATGTCATTTTCATCAGTAAGATTTTTGGGAAAAACAGTTACTTTGAAAGTGTCGTCTGTTTTGTCATTTAAGTTGACAACAAATTTTTGCTGAGCTAAAACACCTATGTTTAAAATAAAAACTGATAATGTAATTATTTTTGCTTGTTTAGTCAGGAAGTTCATTCACCACTCCTATAATAATATATTTGTTAAGTAACACAAGATAATACCGTAAAGTAAATACAATTTACTTAAAATGATAAATGCATTAAAAATATGATTAACGGATTAACAAATAGTTAAGTATTCTAATCTTTTAGAAAGAATTAAAATTTGTTTATATGACTTTAGAGATATATTTCTTTAAATTTATTTACTAATAAAAAACCGGTTATAAGTTGAAAAAATTTGAAATTCCTATATATTATCAAAGCTCAATTATATCAAAAATTAAAGAAATTAGATATTTAAAAGACCCCAGAAAAAATGATAATTCTCCCTCAAAATTAGATTTTGGTCCTGTTATTTTTTATGTAGCAAGACACTTTGGTTTTTGTTATGGAGTAAAAAATGCAATAGAAATAGCTTATAAAACAATAAGTGAAAACCCTAATAAAAGGATATTTTTACTTAGCGAAATGATTCACAATCCAAGTGTTAATTCTGATCTTCAAAGTATGGATGTAAGATTTATTATGGATACATCCGGTAAACAAATTATACCATGGAATGAATTGACTAAAGAAGATATAATTATTATTCCGGCATTTGGAACAACATTAGAAATAGAAAAAAAATTAAACGAGTTGGAGATTGATCCATATAAATATGATACAACTTGCCCATTTGTAGAAAAAGTTTGGAATAGATCAGCTCAATTGGGAGATGATAATAGCACAGTTATAATTCATGGGAAAAATACTCACGAGGAAACAAGAGCAACCTTTTCTCATAGTGTTAAAAATGCACCTTCAGTAATTGTTAGAAATCTAAAAGAAACAGAATATTTAGCTTCTGTTATTTTGGAAGAAAAATCAGATGTAGACTTTTACAAATACTTTGCAAATAAATTTTCTGAAAAATTTGATGTCACAAAAAATTTACAAAAAATTGGTGTAGTAAACCAAACAACAATGCTAGCTTCAGAAACAACAGCAATTGCAACTCTTCTAAAAGATACAATGTTAAAAAAATATGGACAAGAAAATATTGAAAAACATTTTGTAGATACTGGGGATACGCTATGTTATGCAACAAATGATAATCAAGATGCGACATATAGTTTGTTAAAGCAAAAAGCTGATATTGCAATTGTAGTTGGTGGGTACAATAGTTCAAATACAGGTCACATTGTTGAACTTTGCAATGAGAAGATAAAAACTTACTTTATTTCAGATTCTGATAAAATAATTGATAGCAAAAGTATTTCTCATTTTGATATAAATAATAAAAAAGAAGTATTAATAGAAAACTATTTGCCTAAAAAAAATAAGATAGAAATTCTGTTAACAAGCGGTGCTTCATGTCCCGATGTTGAAGTAGACAGAGTAATGTTAAAACTATTATCAATGTTTGAAGATACTTACAAAATAGATGATGTAATCAAACAAATAGTAAATTAAATTAAATTTATTATATGTGATTGAAAGACTTCTTTTGTTTATTGTTTTTTGATCCAACTATTAAATTTATCAATTGCTTCACCACACTTTCCTAAATAAATTGATATA
>PFVA01000018.1 GCA_002790365.1 Ignavibacteriales bacterium CG_4_9_14_3_um_filter_30_11 | reverse complement strand
TCAGCTATGTAACTTTAAAAATTTATGATGTGCTCGGTAAAGAAATTACAACATTAGTTAATGAGGAAAAATCAATTGGTAAATACTATGTAAATTTTAATGCAATTAATTTAACAAGCGGGATTTATTTCTATCGATTAACTGCCACAAGTTCTTCAAGTTTCTTTAACCAAACAAAAAAAATGATCCTCTTAAAATAAATCTTCAGCGAACTGCGATAGATGAAATAAACTTAAATATCTCGCCTCTTTCGTTTCTCCCTTTCTTGTTGCCCGACTTTACATACTAATATATTGAAATACAATCATTTAAGGCTTATATTTGCCTTCTATTTTAATAGCAAAAATGCATAGAAATAAAGTATATATAGAAACCTACGGCTGCCAAATGAATATGGCAGATACAGAGCTTGTTCAGGGTATTTTAAAAAACAATGGCTATGAGTTAACTGAAAAAACAGGTGGTGCAGATGTTGTACTTCTTAACACTTGCAGCATTAGAGAGAAAGCTGAAGAAAGAATTTACGGTCGACTCGGTAATTTTAAAAATGTAAAAGATTCAAATTCAAATTTAGTCGTTGGTATATTAGGTTGCATGGCAGAACGCTTGCGCAAAGATTTAATAGAAGATAAAAAAATTGTTGACCTAGTAGTTGGCCCTGATGAATACCGAAGATTACCAGAATTAATTGATGTTGCTCTTAACGGAGGTAAAGGAATCGGAGTTCAACTTTCAAAAACAGAGACTTATGATGATCTTATTCCATACCGTGAAGATGGATTACAGGCCTGGATATCAGTAATGAGAGGCTGCGATAAGTTCTGTACATTTTGTGTAGTACCATTTACCAGAGGAAGAGAAAGGAGCCGTTCATTAAAATCAATTGTAGAAGAAGTGCAACAACTTTCAGAAAGAGGATTTAGGGAAGTAACATTACTTGGACAAAATGTTAATTCTTACTCTGATAATGAAAATGATTTTGCAGATCTTCTTGCAGCCTGTGCTGAAATTGATCCTTATGTAAGAATAAGATTTACAACTTCCCACCCACAAGATCTTTCGGTTAAATTGCTTTACACTATTGCTAAATATCAAAACATCTGTAATTACATTCACCTTCCTTTTCAATCGGGCTCAAACAGAATTTTAGAAGCAATGAATAGAACCTATACAATTAAACATTATCTAAATTTAATTGATAAAGCCAAAAAAATAATTCCTAATGTATCTTTCTCTACTGATATTATCGCAGGCTTTCCAACCGAAACCAACGAAGATCATTTAATGACTTTAGATGTTCTGAAAAAAGTTAGATATGATGGAGCTTATATGTTTAAATATTCACCCAGAGAAGGGACAAAAGCATATAAAATGAATGACGATGTTTCAGAAGAAATAAAAGTGAATAGGCTGCAGGAAATTATTGACCTTCAACATCAGATATCTTTAGAAAAAAATAATGCACAAATTGATACTGAAGAAATTATTTTAATAGAGGGATTTAGTAAAAAATCCAATGATAATTTAGCAGGAAGAACAGATGGAAATAAAGTTGTAATCATTCCTTTTGATGACAAAATTAAACCCGGAAGTTATGTTAAGGTGAAAATAAATAGAGCTACTTCAGGAACTCTTTTTGGAGATTTTATTGACTTTTACGATGTAAAATCTGATTTTGCTTTTACGGTATAAGGGAATATAGAAATGAAAAATTTATCAAAAAATATAATTCTTGTTCTGGTTATTCTTTTCTCATCTATAAATCTATTTTCGCAAGAAGTAAATATAGTTCCTTATTTAAAACAAATTGATAATGGGCAAAAAGTTCAGGCTTTATCACAATTAGCAAAATTAAAAGATGAATATCCTGATGATCCTTCTGTAATGTTTTTGGAAGGTGTACTAACACAAAACGGACAAAATGCTGTTGCAATTTATACTAAAATAATTAATGAACATCCCAAATCCAGATATGCTGATGCTTCTGTCTTTAGGATCTATTCTTATTATTATGCACTTGGACTTTACGGAACCGCTAATTCTTTTCTGAATAGATTAAAGAATGATTATCCTAATTCTCCATATATAAAAATTGCAGAACAAAGAAATGAAAATATAACTCAACCGAAAGTTGAAACCCCTACGCAACCTGTTGCGAATGAACCTGCATTTAAAGCACCACAAACCAATATTGTTTATAAATACACAATACAAGCCGGTGCTTTTACTAATAGTGATAATTCAAATAATTTAAAAACAAAATTTGAAAATGCCGGTTTCTATTCTTCAATCTCTGATAAAAATGTTGGTGGTACAATATTCCATATAGTTTTTGTAGGGAAATTTGAAACGGAAGAAAGTGCAAAAAAAGCACTTAAAATTATAAACAAACAATTCAATCTTGAAGCTAGAGTAACTACCTTAACTCAATAAATTTTATAAATGTCTGAACTGATTTTTATAGGCACCGGTTCTGCAATAGAATCATTAAACCGCTTTCACTCTTCTTTTTTAATTAAAAATAAAAATTATAATTTACTAGTAGATGCAGGAGATTGTACATCAAAAGCATTATTAAGTCAGCAAATAAATTATTTTTCTATAGATGGAATTTTATTCACTCATTTCCATCCTGATCATTTTTCAGGGTTATGTGGATTGATCGTACAAATGGAGATTTTAAAAAGAGAAAAACCTTTAGAAATAATTACCCACAACAAACTAATCCCTTTCATTAAAGATAATTTACATCTATCATATATTTATGAAAAAAGATTAGCATTTAAAATTAATTATATAGGATTTGAATACGAGGAAAGTTTTAATATATGTGAAAACTTAACTGTTATTTCTAAGAATAATACTCATTTAAATGCTTATAAAATATATGGAGAAGAATTTAATAATTATTTTTCTTCTTCCAGTTTTATATTTACAACAACAGATAATAAATTGCTTTATACAGGAGATATTGGTTCAGAAAAAGATTTATATTTATTTTCAGGTGAAAAGATAAATTACATGATAACAGAAATCACACATGTATCCACTGAAGAAATAATAAATGCTGCTAAAAAATTTATACCTGAAAAATTATATTTAACACATATTAGTGATTCTGACAAACTAAAAATAAACACTATTATTAAAGAAAACACAAAAATTAGCATTCCTACTTTTGAAGCTATAGAAGGATTAAAATTTAATCTTTAGTTTAAAATTCTTTCCAAAACTCAAAAAATATATTATATTTCATCCCCTAAATGATATAAATTAGCATAAGTGTGTCATCTTGGCAGAATTAAGATAAAATTAGAAAAATGACAGTAGAAGAATTTAAAAATAAGTACGGAATAATTGGAAATTCTAAAGAAATTAAGGATTTATCAGATATTTCACTTCAAGTTGCTCAATCAGATATTTCAGTATTACTTTATGGTGAAAGTGGAGTTGGTAAGGAAATATTTGCTTCTGCAATTCATGGGCAGAGCAAAAGAGCAGATTCAAAATTAGTAAGTGTAAATTGCGGTGCTATACCGGAAGGAATTTTGGAGAGTGAATTATTCGGACATGAAAAAGGATCATTTACAGGTGCAGTTGGAAAAAGAAAAGGTTATTTTGAAATTGCTGACGGTGGTACATTATTTTTAGATGAAATTGCAGAAATGCCTTTAAGAACTCAAGTGAAACTTTTAAGAATTTTAGAGACCAAAGAGTTTATGAGAATAGGTAGCGAAACTGTAACCAAAGTTGATGTAAGAATTATTGCTGCAACAAATAAAAATCTACAACAGGAAGTTGATACTAAAAGATTTAGAGAGGATTTATATTTTAGATTAAAGGCGGTTACACTTACAATTCCTCCTCTTAGAAACAGAAAATATGATATAGATGAATTGGTAAAACATTTTATTAATAATTCTGCAAAAGAAAATAATTTATCTCAGCCAACTGTTACAAATGATGCTTTAGAATTTTTAAGGAATTATAGTTGGCCCGGTAATGTTAGAGAGCTTAAAAACACTATGGAAACAGCTATAATATTAAATAAAGATAATACTCTTGATAGAAGAGTTTTTGAATCATTATTGCTCAACATTAATGAAACAACAGATAAAAGAAATTTACCTGTGTTTTTAAATAGATCTTCAGATGATTCCGACAGAGAATTAATATACAGAGCATTGTTTGAACTTAAAAAAGATATTATGGAATTGAAAGATATTGTTGTACATAAACAAAGAGAAGATTTTGAAAGAGAAATATCTCAATTACCTCAGGAAGTAATTCCATTAAATAATATGGAATATGATGCTATAAAAAACGCATTAGAATTTACACACGGAAACAAGAGAAAAGCTGCCCAACTTTTAAACATTAGCGAAAGAACACTTTACAGAAAAGTGAAGGAATATAATTTGTAATGCTGAAAATCATCAAAAAACAAGCAAATATTAAAATAAATACAGGGGAAATCATTTTTTTCTTGTTTATAGTTTATTGCTCAATTAATTTTACTGCTTGCGGAATTTACTCTTTTTCAGGTGCCTCTGTTCCTTCGCATTTAAAGTCTATTTCTATTCCTATTGCTGAAGATAGAAGTGGTTCCGGTGAACCAGGTTTGAGAGAATTAGTTACAGAAAAATTAATTCAAAAATTTATTGATGATAACAGTCTGCAAGTTTCTGAAAAAGGAAAAGCTAATGCTAATTTAGATTGTACTGTTACAGGATTTTCTGATGTTCCCAATATTGTTGCAGCAGGTGAAAACATTACATCCAGAAGATTAACAATTATTATTAATGTAACTTATACTGATAATGTAAATAAAAAAATAATTTTTGAGAAAGGTTTTTCAAATTACGGTGACTATCCACCGGCTGGTAATTTAAATGATAGGAAAGATGCAATTAATACAGCTATTGAAAGAATAACAGAAGACATTTTATTAAGTGTAGTTTCAGGATGGTAAACAAAAACAATGGATAATTTAATACTCTTTTTATATTTCTCAACACTTTCTGTGTTGTTCATTTTTGGTTCTCACGGTTTTATAATGTTATTCTATCACAGAAAATATGGTGATATAAAACAAAAATCAGATGTAAAGTTAAATCAAAATTCATTGGTTACAATTCAGTTACCCCTTTTCAATGAACTTTATGTTGTAAAAAGATTAATAGATTCTGTTTGCAAAATCGAATACCCAAAAGACAAATTAGAAATTCAGGTATTGGATGATTCTACTGATGAAACTTCTGAAATTGTTGCAGAGATTGTAGCTGAAAAAATAAAAGAAGGATTTGATATAAAACAAATAAGAAGAATAGATAGAAAAGGTTATAAGGCAGGCGCTTTAAAAGAAGGATTAAAAACTGCAAAGGGTGAATTTATAGCAATATTTGATGCTGATTTTTTACCCCAAGAAGATTTTCTTAGTAAGACTCTTTCATTCTTTACAAATGATAATGTAGGAATGGTTCAGACACGATGGGAACATATAAATGGTAACTATTCAATTTTAACTAAAACTCAAGCTCTTGCTTTAGATGGACATTTTGTTATTGAACAAAATGTTAGAAATAAAGCAGGGTTCTTTATCAATTTTAACGGAACAGGGGGGGTGTGGAGAAAATGCTGTATTGAAGATGCAGGTAACTGGCAAGCTGATACATTAACTGAAGACTTGGATTTAAGTTATAGAGCTCAATTAAATGGATGGAAATTTGTTTTCTTAAACGACTTTACTTCTCCTGCTGAATTACCTTCAGAAATTAATGCATTAAAAGCACAACAATTTAGATGGACAAAAGGAGCAATAGAAACTGCAAAGAAAATTCTTCCTTTGGTTTGGAAATCAAATGAGCCATTAAGGATTAAACTGCAGTCAACATTCCATTTGACAAATAATATTTGTTTCCCTTTTATACTTCTTACAGCAATACTTAATGTTCCTTTAATATTTATAAAAAATAGCGGTGCACACGACCTGTATTTCGGAATATTGTCTCTTTTTGTTTTAGCTTTTATAAGTTCGTTTTTATTTTATTTATATTCACAGAAAGATATTAGACAGGACTGGAGAAAAACTATAGTTCTGTTCCCATTGTTTATGGCCGGTAGTATGGGATTTGCAGTAAATAATTCACGAGCAGTTTTTGAAGGTTTATTAAATAGAAAAAGTGAATTTGTTAGAACCCCTAAGTTTAAGGTAGTTTCTTCTAAGGATACTTGGACTGATAAAAAATATTTAACAAAAAAAATAAATACGACTGTTATAATTGAATTAATAATGGCAATATATTGTCTAATAGGTGTAGCTTCATCTATTTATTTTTTGGAGATTGCAGCATTACCCTTTCATTTATTATTCTTCATTGGGTTTTCATTTGTTTCAATTACTTCATTAAGACATGTTTTATCTAATAAAATAAAAACAACTTAGTTTGGCTAAATCATTATTTGAAATATTTAACGATAAAGTAAGTCTGATTTATGAATACGATAAATCGACCCCTCTTTTTGTTAGAAAAGCTAATACAGAAGTTTTAAAAAATAATTTAGACGATGCTATCGATGTATTAATGAATGGAATTGAAATTTATCCTGAATATCCTACTGCATATTTTATACTTGGAAAAGCATACACATTAAAAAATCAATTCAAAGATGCTGAGGAGGCATATAGAAAAGGCTCTGACCTTATATACTCTAAATCGACATTCGATTTTTATATGAAAGAAATTGAAAATTCAAAATCTGAAAGATTAGTTTTTAACCCAGATAGAAGCGGAGCATTTTTAAAGACAGAAAATAAAGTAATTCAAAAGGAAGAACCAATTGTAGATGTTGATGAAAGTTTTGATATAGATAAAAGTGTTATTAATTACAAAATAAAAGAAAATGAAGTTAAAGATATCGAAATTGAAAAAAATAAAAATAGAATAAAAAATTCTCCCTCTATTGAAAAAGATTTTGAAGAAAAACTTGATAAACTTGCAAATGAAATAGCTTCAGCAAGATTACCTGTTGTTGATAATACTCCCATCACAAATGTTTCTACTAGAGAGTTTATAAATGATGATCCAATGATTATCTCTGAAACACTTGCAAAAATCTATGAAGCACAAAACGAATTTCAAGAAGCTGTAAAAATTTATGAGAAGTTAATTATAAAATATCCTGATAAAAAAGGTGAATTTACTAAACGCATTTTATCATTAAAGAACCGTCCTGAAAAAACTTCCGATTAACCCTAATTCAATCTAATGATTGATATAAAAAGTCTTTCAAAACTAAACAAGAAATATTATTCTAAAGATGTAAATACTGTTGCCAAAAAATTACTTGGTAAATTACTTGTGCATAATATTGGCAGAATTAAATTAGCTGGAATGATTGTAGAGGTTGAAGCTTACAATGGCAAAGTAGATCAAGCTGCTCATACATACATAGGTAAAACAAAAAGAAACAAAATTATGTTTAATGAAGGTGGATATTTATATGTGTACTTTACCTATGGAGTTCACTTTTGTTGTAACATTGTAACAGGAAAAAAGGATGAAGGTACAGCAGTTTTAATAAGAGGTATAGAACCCATTTTGGGAATAGAAAAAATGAAAGCAAACAGGTTTTCTTCAAATAAAATAGAAAGTAATAAAATATTTAATTTAACAAACGGACCAGGTAAAATTTGTCAGGCTTTCCAAATTAATAAATCGCATTATGGTTTAGATCTAACTAAAGATAAAATTTATTTGTTGGAGTTTAAAAAGATAAAAGAAGAAGAAATTATATGTACAACAAGAATAGGTATAAAAAAATCGATAGATTTACCTTGGCGTTATTATATTAAAGATAATCCGTTCGTATCTAAAAAATGAATAATCCCAAAAATTTATTAATTGTAAGAACCGATAGAATTGGTGACTTAGTATTGACCCTTCCTCTGGCAGAGGTAATTAAAAAACATTACCCTGATTGTAAAGTAACTTTTCTAATCAGAGAATACACAAAAGAAATCCTATTCAATCACCCCTTTATTGATGAAGTAATTTTAGTTAAAACCAAAAAAGAACAAAACACAATTACTTTTCTTGATAATTATAAAATTATTAAAGAGAAAAACTTTGATACGGTAATTGTTGTAAGTCCCAGATTGATAATCTCTTTAATAGCTTTTTTATCAAGAATTAATTTTAGAATAGGGACAAGTTATAGATGGTATTCATTTTTATTTAACAAAAAAGTATATATCCACAGAAAATATGCGGAGAAACACGAGTTAGAATTTAATCTAGAAATGCTAAAAAAAATTGACATTACAGAAAATATATTTCCTAAGAATATTAGTTATTCTTTACAAGTAAATTCAAAAAACAAAAATAGAGTTGAGCAAATATTATTTTCGAAAAATATTTCACTTACAAAACCAACATTTATTATTCATCCGGGAAGTGGAGGAAGTTCTATTGACCTTCCGTTGAGTAAATTTATAGATTTAACAACAAAAGTCACAAATGATTTTGATACGGAAATAATTATTACAGGTAATAAAAATGAAAATGTAATTTGTAATAGTCTAGTTATAAATAATAAAGTAAAAAATCTTGCTGGAGAATTAAATTTGTCAGAACTGATTTATTTAATAAATAAATGCTATTTATTTATTTCTAATTCTACAGGTCCATTGCATATTGCTGCTGCTTTAAATAAATATGTTATAGGTTTTTATCCAAATTCATTAGCTTGTTCCTATAAGAGATGGGGTCCTTATGGCTCAAGAACAAAGGTTTTTACACCTCAACAAGAATGTAAAAACTGTAAAATGGAACAGTGTTCAAACGAAGATTGTATGAATAATATCGATATAAATGATGTAATTAATTACATTAAAAATATCAATAATAATTTTTCATAAAGATGAAAACGGAATGAAAAAGAAATTTCAAATATCAAATCTAGTTTTAATAATATTTTTAATATATGCTTTTTGTAATAATGCTCAAACAAAAGCAGATTCTTTTAGAGTAATTAATAATAATGCTTTTAAAATGGGAGAAAATCTTACATTTAAAATAAAATATGGTTTTGTTACTGCCGGAATTTCTAAGATGTATGTAAAAGATGAAAAAACTATTTCAGGTAGATTAGTTAATCATGTTATTTTTGAAGTTAATTCTGTTCCAAGTTTTGATTGGATATACAAAGTAAGAGATAGATACGAAACTTTTATTGATAAAGAAGGACTTTTCCCTTGGCGATTTGAACAGCATATAAGAGAAGGAGGATATAAAAGAGATTATTCCGCATACTTTGATCAAAGACAAAATAAAGCATTTACAAGTGAAGGGATATTTGATATTCCTGAATATGTAAATGATATAATTTCTGCTTTCTATTTAGCTAGAATATTTGATTACACTAATTCAAAAGAAAATGACGAGATTCATCTTAAGAATTTTAGTAATGGTAAAACCTTTGATCTTGATGTTGTTTTTAGGGGAAGAGAAGAAATAGAAGTTCCAGCCGGTAAATTTAGTTGCATTATTATTGAACCTTTGGTTAAAGGCGGTGGGCTTTTTAAAAGTGAAGGAAGTATTTACATTTGGTTATCGGATGATTCACTTAAAGTACCCATAAAGGTTAAATCTAAAATTGTAGTTGGTTCCATTGATGCAGTTCTATCCGAATACAGTGGATTAGCAGGAGAATTTAAAGCTAAGATTCCTGAATAAAGTTTTTTAATTAACTAAAAAATATTTTTAGGAATTCCATATTAATTTATATATTTTCTTTATATGGAAAAAAACCTACAAGAAGATAATAAAACAGAACAATATCCCGATAATATATCACAAAGAAGAATTACTTTAAACGGTTTTGATACTCAAATCTCTCCAATTACCGCTGCATTTATTGGATTAATTGGTGGTTTTTTTCTTTATCAGTTTGTTGGTGGTTTAGTAACCTTTATAATTTTTGGATTTGATATTAATAATGCACCTGTAAATGGTTTACGCATTATGACAATGCTAAGCCAGATACTATTTATTTTATGTCCGGCTTTCTTGTTCAGCAAGTGGTTTTATCATGATTTTAATAAAATATTAAAATTTAAAGTTCCTGATTATAGAGAAATAATTTTATTTATAATCGGAATATTTGTTCTTACTCCTTTACTACAAAATTATGTTTCAATCCAGAATTTTTTTATTAATAAAATGGCAGAAGTTTCTCCTTTTATTAATTCAATAAAATCTATGTTAGATTCTTTGAACAAAATTGTCGAAAATTCATATCTAAATCTTTTATCTGCACAAACGATATGGGATGCTTTATTTGTAATCTTTGTAGTTTCAATAGTTCCCGCTTTTTCTGAAGAAATTATGTTTAGAGGTTTTATTCAAAGCAGTTTTGAATTAAAGTTAAAAGCAAGATGGGCTATAATTATTACGGCTATATTTTTTGGTTTATATCATTTTAACCCTTACGGGTTGGTTTCCTTAATAATATTAGGTCTTTATTTCGGATTTGCTGCTTATATGAGTAAATCAATTTTTGTTCCAATGATATTACATTTTACAAATAATTTTCTTGCAGTAGTTATGTACTTTATAATCGGCGATAAGGACCTTATTGATTCTTCAGCAAGTGGTGTTGTTGATATAAGGGTATCTTTTTTTCTATTAATGTTATTTGGCGTAATGTTTATCGGCATTGTTTATTTTATCTTTTATTTTTATAATAAGAAAAAAACAGAGCTTATTTAATGTTAACTTGTCCTAACTGTAAATATGAATATGTAGATGGAATAACGATTTGTCCCGATTGCAATTCAAATCTTGTTGATCCGAAATCACTTATTCAACCACCAACATTAAAAGAAAAAGATTGGAAAGTTATTTTTACTTCAGATCAGGAATATGAAATGCAAATGTTAAAAGATAATTTATCAAGCGCTGATATTGAGTCAATAGTATTTTCTCAAAAAGACAGAAGTTTACCAACACCTGGGGACCTTTCCATAATAAGTTTATTGGTTAGAAATGAAAATGTTGAAGACGCTGTTAATTTTATTAATGAAGTATTAAAGAATTAGATTTAAATAAATGGCTGCAAGTAATACCTTCCTTCGTGTCTTAGTTTCAGTAATAACTATCCCACTTATTATTTTTATTAGTTATACAGGCGGAATTCCTTTCTTTATTTTTGTAATGTTTATTTCTTTACTCTCCTATTATGAATTTATATCATTTATTAAAAATATAGATATAAGCGCTAACTTTTGGGTTGGTTTTGGTGGAGTATTATTTTCTCTGCTAAATAACAGATATCATTATTTAGACACTTATTCTTTTTTAATATTTTTTATGCTAATCCTTTCTGCTTCTGAATTATTTAGAAAAGATGGCTCTCCAATTGCAAATATTGGTTCTGTTTTATTTGGTGTTATTTATATCGGATTTTTTTCAAGCGCTATTATTGGAGTTAGAGAAATATTTCCACAAATCGGTACCTTATATGAAAGAGGCGGGTATATTATAATTTCTATATTTGCAACTATTTGGATTTGTGATTCTGCAGCTTTTTTTGGTGGAACAGCTTTAGGTAAGCATAAATTATTCCCTATAGTTAGTCCTAAAAAAAGTTGGGAAGGAGCTATTTTTGGTTTTATTTTCGCCATCGGGACAATGCTCTTGTCTAAAATAATTATTTTAGATTTCTTTAGTTGGGGCACTGTTATAGCTATTGGAATTATTATTGGTATTTTTGGTCAAGTAGGAGATTTATTCGAATCATTATTAAAAAGATCTGCTAATGTTAAAGACTCATCTAATCTAATTCCCGGGCATGGGGGAATTTTTGATAGATTTGATTCTCTTCTGTTCACTGCACCAATAATATTTTTATATCTTACATACTTCAGTAAATAAAAAATTATTTAAATTTTGAAGAAAAAAGAAACCGTAAATATAGTTACGCTCGGTTGTTCTAAAAACACCGTAGATTCTGAGAGATTGATGAGGCAAATTAATGATAACAATTTTAATTTAATTGATGATCCTAATAATGCAGATACTGTAATTATAAATACTTGTGGATTTATTGAAGCAGCAAAAGAAGAATCTGTAAACACAATTCTTAATGCAATTAAACAAAAAAAAGAAGGCAAAATTAAAAAAGTAATTGTTGCCGGTTGCCTTTCAGAAAGATATGCTGAAGATTTAAAAAAAGAAATTCCAGAAGTAGATGCTTTTTTTGGGACAGAAAAATATGAAGATATTTTAAACGAACTTGGCGGAAAATTTAGAAGAGAACTGCTTGGCGAAAGAACTTTATCAGGACTACCGCACACAGCTTACCTAAAAATATCTGAAGGATGCGATCATCCATGTTCTTTTTGCGCTATTCCACTTATGAGGGGTTTGCATAAATCAAAACCTATTGAAGAACTTATTAATGAAGCAGAATTTTTAGTAAAAAATAATACTAAAGAATTAATATTAATAGCTCAGGACACTACAGATTACGGTAAAGATATTTATGGTGAAAGATGTCTTCACAAATTACTAACAGAATTAAGTAAAATTGATGGAATTATATGGATAAGATTAATGTATGCCTATCCATCACATTTTCCTAAGGAAGTTATTAAAGTTATCTCAGAAAACTCTAAAATCTGTAAATATATTGATATCCCGCTTCAGCATATTTCAGATAGTGTTTTAAAATCAATGAGAAGAGGAGTAACTTCCAATAAAACAAAGAAATTGGTTGCTGATTTAAGGGCTAATATTCCAGGAGTTATAATAAGAACAACTTTTATTGTCGGTTATCCAAATGAAACCGAAAACGATTTTAATTTGTTATGTAGATATATCGAAGAGACAAAATTTGACAGAATTGGTGTATTCACATTTTCTGTGGAAGAAAATACATCCAGTTTTATTCTTGGTAATCCAATTTCAGAAAAAATTAAAGATCAAAGAAAAAACAAATTAATGGAAATACAAAAAAATATTTCTTTGGAAATCAATCAAAAACTAATCGGTAAAAATCTTGATATATTAATTGAAAGACAAGAAGGAAACTTTTATATTGGACGCTCTTACCGTGATGCACCGGAAATTGACGGAGAAATATTAATACCAACTGATAATAAAGGTGTTAAATTTGGTAGCTTTTATAAAGCTATTATTTATGATTGTAATGAATATGATCTGTTTGGAAATATTAGAACTTAAATGGAGGGAATATGAAGTTAATAACTAAATATTTTTTAATAGTTATTTTATTTTTTACATCCGTAATTGTTGGACAAAACATACCTACTAAATCAAATATAAATTATGATAATGCATTTGAACAAGATTTTATAAATTTTAAATCTGATAAAATAGGTCAAACAAAAGTAGAAGTATTTATTCAAATACCTTATAACAGTATAAAATTTATTAAAGGCGACGATGGTTTTTATGGGAAGTATTCAATTACATTATCTTTTCTTGATGAAAAAGGAGAAAAGTTATTTGCTGAAAAAATATGGAATGAAAAAATATTTGTAAAAGAATATAAAACTACTACTTCAAAATATACATCAAACATTAGCAGAAAAACTTTTTTTGTTCAACCTGGGATGTATTTAATAAGAACATCTATTGATGATAAAGAGACTCAGAAAGAGTTAGTTAGAAATGTAAAATACAATATTCATGATTTTTCTAATAATGTTGATATCAGTGACATCATGTTTATTGAGGACAAAATGATTAATAATGATAGTAAAACGATAATACCAAATATTTCAAGAAATGTTACAAATCAACATACGGGTGTTTCAATTTATTATGAGATTTATTCAGATAAAAAAGATAATGCAACAATAAATTATAAAATCACTGATAGTGAAAAAGAATCAATATTTAATGAAACCGTAACTACTAAATTAGATTCTGGGGTAAATCATATTCTATATACTGCAAAAGATACTACAATAAATTTAGGTACATATCAATTTGAAATATCTCTTATTAATTCTGATAAAGAAGTAATTACTGAATCTAAAAGATTATTCTTTTCAAGATGGGTTGGTGTACCAACAAATATTGAAGATCTTGAAACAGCTATTGAGCAATTAGAATATATTGCTACCGATGATCAGATTGATTTTATAAAAGAGAGTTCTACCAAGGATGAAAAAATAAAAAGGTACATGGAATTTTGGAAATCAAAAGATCCTAATCCTACTGATGAAGATAATGAAGCCTTTGATGAATACTACAGAAGAATAAATCTTTCTAATATAAACTTTACACACTATAACAAGCCAGGATGGAAAACAGACAGAGGAATGGTTTTTATTGTTTTAGGTCCCCCCGACAATATTGAAAGCCACCCTTTTGACAGCTACTCAAAACCCTATGTAGTTTGGGAATATTATGATTTGAGAAGAAGTTTTACATTTGTAGATGTAACAGGCTTTGGTGATTTTAGATTAGCTAACCCACTGGATTTTGACTATTACAGATACAGATGATACTTACAGTTACTTTAAATCCTTTATTAGAAAGAAGATTCTTTTTTAAACAAATAATTGAAGGCAGCGGTAACAGAGCAATTGATCAAGAATTAAGAGCAGGTGGAAAAGGAATAAATGTTAGCAGACAGCTAAATGTTCTAAATGTTAAAAATCATGCTCTAACATTCTTAGGGGGAAAAAACGGGAAACTAGTAAAAGAAATCCTTTCCAATGAAAAAATAGAATACACTTCAATTCAATCTAAATCCGAAACTAGAGACGGGACTGTTGTAGTAAATAATAGCACAAATAATGTTACTACTTTTTTTGGTTTAAATGCCGAAATAACAAAAGAAGATGCTGAAGCTTTTAAAACAAAGTTAGAAAAGATGATAATGAATTGCGAGATTGTTGTCTTTTCCGGCAGTTCATCCTGTGAAAATACGGACTCAATTTTTCCCTTCGGTATTGAAAAAGCAAATATGAATAATAAAATTTCTATTTGTGATACTTATGGAAGGCACTTGCAAAAATGTATTGACAACAAACCCACTATAATTCACAATAATGTTTTTGAAATTGAAAACACATTTAACATTAAGTTAAATAATGAAAAAAAGAAATTAGAATTTCTGAGAACTCTATATAAAAAAAACATTAAGCAAGTCTATTTAACTGATGGAAGCAATCCATTTTATTGCTCAAACTTTGATTATCATTTTAAAATTACTCCGCCTCAAACAAAAACAGTTGATCCCTTAGGAAGCGGGGATAGTTTTACTGCAGGTATTGTTTATGCTTGGCATAATAACCTTACATTCGAAGAAGGCTTAACAATAGCAACATCTTTGGGTGTAATAAATGCCAAATCTACTAATACCTCAAAAGCCGAATTTATCAAGGCACAAGAATTATTTGAAAATATTATTGTAAATTCTGTTGGTAAAAAAATGATAAAAATTGATGCTACACCAACTTAAAATAATATTCATAATTCAACTTATTATAACTCCTTTTCTTTTTTCTCAAACAATTGAATCAATAAATATGATTGGGAATAAAAATTATTCTCAATCTGACTATCTTGAATGGATTAAATTACAGCCAGGGCAAACCGTATTTGATGGAATAAAAGATTCTATAATTTACAGAATATCAACAAACTTAAACCAAAGGGGATATTTACACTACAATTTTGTATCACTCACAATGGAAAATATTGATGATAAAAATAGTGTTGATATAAACATAGCAATAGAGGAAAATAATCCCACATATTTTTATAAAATAAATATTGCAGGCGTCTCAAAAATTGATTCTGAACTTGTGCATTCTGTATTTAATAGTTTTGAGGGAAAAATATTTAATAAATATGAATTGGAAAATTCTATTTCTGAGATACTAACTTATTATGAAAATTCCGGCAATCCATTTTCTATTGTAAAAATAAATTCCATTGATTTTTATTATGATTCATTAAATATAGAATACAGGGCAAATATTTTTCTTACTATTGATGCAAAAATAAAATACACAATTGATGAAATTGAAATTTTAGGCAATGAAAAAACCAAAGATAATGTGTTGGTAAGAGAATTGAGAATTCAGCCAGGGCAGGAATACTCACAACAAAATATAAATTTATTTCCCGAAAGATTAAATAAGCTTGGTTTTTTCGAACCTGTGGAAAAACCAGACTATTTTATTAATTCAAAAGGGAAAGGTGTTTTATTTTTTAAAGTAAAAGAAATTCAGACTAATAATTTTGATGGAATAATAGGTTATATACCTGGAACATCTGCAAGCGAAACTGGTTATGTAACAGGACTAGTTGATCTGAGTTTAAGGAATCTCTTCGGAACTGGTAGGTCTGCTTCAATAAAATGGCAAAGATTAAATCGTTCTTCTCAGTTGTTAGATTTAAAGTATCTTGAACCCTGGATATTTGGAATGCCTGTAAATATTTCAACAAGAATATTTCAAAGGAAAGAAGATTCATCTTATGTTCAAAGGACTTTTGATATTTCCTTACAATATCTTGCTACAGAAGTTTTATCAGCCGGAGTTACACTTTCTTTAGAATCAGTAATTCCATCTGATAATAGCTCAAACAGATTCACAGTTTTTAATTCAACAATTGTAAATAGTGAACTGAATTTAAAACTTGATACCCGTAATGATCTTTTTACTCCAACAAATGGTATCCAATTTGTAAATTCTTATACATTCAGACAGAAAACGATTAACGGGCCTACACAATTTATTGCTCCAAATACACCAACTAAAATTAATCTGCAAAAATTAGAATTATCCTTTGATGCCTATTTTTCTTTTGTAAACAGACAAGTGTTTGCTCTTAAATTACATGGTGGGGAATTACGAGGACCATTTTTTGAAATCAGTGATCTTTTCAGAATGGGCGGATTTAATTCGCTAAGAGGTTATAAAGAAGATCAGTTTTTGGGTTCCAGAGTTATTTGGGGAAATTTAGAATACAGATTTTTACTAACTAACAGAACTTATTTCTTTATCTTTATGGATAACGGTTATCTTTTAAGAAAAGAAGATGTTGATAGAAATATTCCTAAAGTTGAGGAATACAAAGTTGGGTATGGATTGGGGATAAATCTGGAAACTAGTTTAGGCATATTGGGAGTTAGTTTTGCACTCGGTCAGGGAGATTCATTCTCTGATGGAAAAATTCATTTCGGTATTATCAATAATTTTTGATTCTAAAATTAGATATATATAAAATATCTAATATAGATGTTACAACTTATAATGTTATAACATATATTGGAGCATCAAATTATGTCACTTATAATAAAAGGTAAAAAATGAAAAGAACAAAAATATTAATTTTAACAGTTTTCGCTTTGTTGATCACACAAACATTAGCACAAACATCTGAATGGAAAATAGATAAATCTCATAGCAAAATTGGATTTACTGTTACTCATTTATTAATATCAGAAGTAGACGGGATTTTTAATGATTTTCAAGGCACTATTACTACAAATAACAATAACTTTGAAAATGCTCTTATAGAATTTACTCTAAAAGCAAATAGTATTTATACAGACAATACAAAAAGAGACAACCACTTAAAATCTGCTGATTTTTTTGATGCAGATAAATTTCCAGAAATAAATTTCAAAAGCACTTCATTTACAAAAGTAGAGGGGAATAATTATAAATTAATCGGTGATTTTACAATGAAGGGGATTACCAAACAAATTGAATTAAATGTTGTTTTGGGAGGAACAATAAAAGATACTCGTGGGAATGAAAGAGCAGGTTTCAAAATTAGCGGAAAGATTAACAGATTTGATTATGGACTTAATTGGAACAGTCTATTAGAATCTGGTGGCGCTGTTGTAAGTAAAGAAGTAGAATTAAATTGTAAAATAGAATTAGTTAAACAAAAAGATGAGAAAAAATAATGATTGATGAATTAATAGAAAAAAGATTTAGCCCCTATTCATTTAGTGATAAAGAAATTGCTAAAGAAGATTTATTAAAATTATTTGATGCAGCAAGAAAATCTCCTTCTTCTTATAATGAACAACCTTGGAGATTTATTGTTGGTACAAAAGCAAATAAAGAAACATATAACAAAATTTATGACACATTAGTTGAAGGCAACAAAGAATGGGCGGATCAAGCTTCTGTATTAATTCTAACTGTTGCTGCAAATGAATTCAGTAAAAATGGGAAGAAAAACCACCATTCAGAATATGACCTTGGACAATCTGTTGCTTTTTTAACTCTTCAGGCTACTGAATTGGATATTTATCTTCATCAAATGGCTGGATTTTCGAGAGAAAAGGCTAAAGAAAATTTTAATATACCAAATTATTTTACTCCAATTACTGTTATTGCTTTGGGCTTTAAAAATGATGAAGATAAAAAACCTGAAAAAAGCAGAAAGCTTATTAATGAATTAGTTTTTGAAAATTCATTCAGAAAATAAATGAAAATTGAAGAAGAAATAAAACAAAAACAATTTAAAAGTGAATATCACAAAACATTAATAAATATTATTTTTACTTATAATTGGCTTATTAAAAATCAGGTTGAAATATTAAAACCATTTGATATAACACTTCAGCAATTTAATATACTTCGAATTTTAAGAGGGCAGTATCCTAATCCTTCTAATATAAAATTAATGAAAGAAAGAATGCTTGACAGAATGTCAGATTGCTCAAGAATAGTAGAAAAGTTATTAAAAAAAGGTTTTGTTGAAAGAAAATTATGCAAAGAAGACAGAAGAAATGTTGATGTTATAATTACTAAAAATGGTTTGGTCATACTTAAAAAACTAGATAAAAAATTTGAAACTCTTGATAAAAATCTGATAAACCTAAATACTTCTGAGACAAAAACACTAAATACTTTATTAGATAAGTTGAGGGGATAAAAATTATCATTGTAGAGATGTTATATATAACATCTCTACAAGACTATAGCAATTTATTTAAACCATAAAAACTTTAGCAATATCTTTTAATAATGAGGGTTTGTTTTTCAAAGCTATCATAAAAAATCTACCGACAGTTCTTTTTTTCTCAGGTAATTTTAACATAGATTCAATAAGATTATTAAATTGAATATCTGTAAAATTAAACAGACCATCTTTAATCTTATCCAAAAAGTCATGCTTTTTACCTCTTAATTTTTTCCATTCTTTATGATAATTTTTAATGTAGACCAGATCATTATTTTTAATTGACCGGGCAGCTAATCTGCCTGCAATACTTGCACCCATCATACCACTGGAAATTCCTCCTCCGCTTAATGGATTAACCTGTCTTGCAGCATCACCAACAAGCATTATACCATGGGCAGCCATTACCTTTAAAGCAACAACAGATGGAACTCCTCCTGCTATTTGGGTTAGGATATTTGCAGTTGGAAAGAGATTCTCTAAATTATTATTTAAATATGATAAAGCTGATCGTTTTTTCCCGATTCCACCGCTTACACCCAAACCAATATTTGCCGTTCCTTTTCCTTTAGGGAATACCCAAAAGTAACCTTCCGGCGCTACTTCTTTGCCAAAATAAAAAAATAAAGTATCCTGATCGCATTCAACATTAGAAGCAGTAACCTGAAAACAAGATTCCATATCTCTGAAATCAATATGAGTTTCTAATCCTGCCCATCTTCCTACTCTAGATTCAACTCCATCAGCGCCAATTACTATTTTACATTTAATTTGTTTTTGCTCGCCTCTAAATTCAAAATTGACTCCGGTCACTTTTCCATTTTCATTTATTAGAGAATTAACATAAGCTCTGGTTAATATTTCAGCTCCGGCATCAGATGCAGTTTTGGCTAGCTCGTAATCAAATATTCTTCTTTCAAGCATATAGCCTTCAACTTTTCCTAAATTGATGACTACTTTTTTTCCATTTGGTGCAACAAATCCGAATTTAGTTATCTCTGCATTTATCCATCTTTTATCAGGCTTTATAAATGCTTCCAATCCTTCACGACTAATTGCTTCTCCGCATCTTACAGGATAGCCGACATCTCTGTCTTTTTCTAAAATTAAAACAGAAGCTCCTCTTTGCGCTGCGTATCTTGCTGCAATTGAACCAGCGGGACCGGCACCGACTACCACTATGTCATATTCTTTTTTCATTATAGATTATTTTTCTAATACACCGTCTTTGTTAAGTTTAATAACTTCAATAGGACATGCCCAAACACATTTTGCACAATTTGTACAGCGAGAGTCTATTATATATATTTCTGCTTCTTTTAACTCAATTGCATCTTCGGGGCAAACACCAACACAGCATCCGCAGAAATCACATTTATTTGGCAGAATATCTATTAATAGTTTTCCTGTTTTAGCTTGCCTATAGTTCATTTTTTTTATTAAAATTGGAATAAGTTGAATATGAAGATAAGAAAGCAAAAAATTATATCAAAGAATGATATTTAATAATTAAATTACTAATGTTTTGTAAATTTAATAAACATTATTAGTTTGAATATTAGTATAATTTTAGAAATAAATGCAAAAGATTAAAGCTGTTTTTATAATAATTAGACCACTCAATATTTTAATAACTTTTATTTCTGTAATAGTTGG